>CAIRTT010000673.1 GCA_903881535.1 uncultured Armatimonadota bacterium | reverse complement strand
TTTTGCAACATGCACCTGCCAGACATCCAAGGAAACTCCATGAAACTCCACATTTCACTTAATGTTCAAGACATCGAAGCAAGCACCCGCTTTTACACCGCCTTCTTTGGTCAAGAGCCGCACAAGGTTCGGCCGGGATATGCCAACTTCGATGTCGCAGCCCCTCCGATCAAACTCGCTTTAAACCAGGCAAAGGAGCCACTTGCTCATGGAACGCTGAACCACCTTGGTATTTTGGTTGACACCACGGCAGAAGTTCTGACCGCGCGGCAGCGCCTCGTGGATGCAGGCCTTGCGACAATGGATGAAGATGACACCGTCTGCTGTCATGCCCGCCAGGACAAGGTTTGGGCATTCGACCCGGATGGCCATGCGTGGGAAATCTATGCAATCACCGATGACATGACGGATGAAGAGCTGGCTGCACACGCAAGTGAAGCACGCCTCGGGCCCGGAGGCGCGGTTTGCTGTGCCCCCACCCCGCCTGTAAAGCCTCGCGGGTTATCTCTCAACATGGCAGGCGGATGCGAG
The DNA here is from genome assembly GCA_903881535.1 of uncultured Armatimonadota bacterium. Lineage (GTDB taxonomy): Bacteria > Armatimonadota > Armatimonadia > Armatimonadales > Armatimonadaceae > CAIRTT01. The sequence continues at coordinate 1,832 of CAIRTT010000673.1, read as the reverse complement.
CCAAAGTCGGGGTGCTGTTCATGAAAACGGCACTTTTTGTCTGCGTCCATAATGCCGGACGCTCCCAGGCAGCAGAGGCATTCTTCAATCACTACACAGCCGAACGTGGACTGGCGCTAACCAGTGAGAGTGCAGGTACCGAAGGTGGCGCAACCCTCAACCCGACTGTCGTCGCACTCATGCAACAGCGCGGCATTTCGATGGAGGGTCACACACCAAAAATCCTCACACAGGAGATGGCGGATGCTGCGACAAGTATTGTAACCATGGGTTGCGGCGTCGATGCTGATAAGTGTCCGGCACGTGTACACTTTTCGGATGACTGGGGCCTCGATGATCCAAAGGGCCGCCCCGAGGCGGAAGTCGAAGTGATCCTCACGGAAATCGAAGCACGGGTCTTGCTGCTTATCGATGAGCTTCAAGCATCCTGATGGCAAAGCTGCAACATATTTTCGGCGCAGAGCTCATCGGAACCGCGATGGTCACCGCCGGGCCGATTGCTTGGGGCGTATGGAAGAGCTCGGGTGGCGTTGGTACCCTCCTCGATGCCGCAATCGTTAGCGCGCTCCCAGTTCTCCTTGGGATTTTTCTGTTTCGGACAACGAGCTCACAGTTCAACCCGGCGGTGACACTCTGGCTGCTATTGACGCGCCGCGTAACGGGCGGCGAAGCGGCAGCGGCATTTGCAGGACAAGTCATCGGTGCAATTGGAATCGCATTGATGTTACGCACTGTGTCGGCGGTGCCACCTGCCGGGATGACGGTGCCGCACGTCTCCGTCCCAACCGCTATCATCGTTGAGCTCGTCCTGACGCTCGGGCTTCTCGGAATTATTCGTAAGGTTGCCGTGACATCGGCTGGAGATTACGCAAAGGACACACCGGCAGTGATTATCGCCGCGGGTGTTGTTGCCCTGATTGTTCTCGGGGGACCATACACAGATGCCAGTATGAATCCGGCACGCTCCCTCGGGCCGGCAATCGCCGCGGGGCACGGGACGAGTGTTCACCAAATTGTGTACTGGCTAGGTCCGCTCCTGGCGGCTGGGATTATGTCATCGGTGGAGAGGTTCATCAAAAAGCGCATGCCATAAGGTCATTGCCCTTGAACCCGATGCACACATGTGCTGAACCCGTTAGTAATTTTAATACAAACATAAAATTGCGTTAACGTTTTCATAACATGATGGCTTGATTCTCCTTGTAATTTCACGAGCAGTGTTACAGCGCGGGTTCGTTTCCGCGTGACTACAAACACGGAGAAAATATTCATGAACGCAATCCGCAGCCACCGGAACGCTTTTACACTGATTGAACTTTTAGTCGTAATCGCAATCATCGCTATCCTCGCAGCAATCCTCTTCCCTGTCTTCGCTCAGGCACGGGAGAAGGCCCGCCAGTCCAGCTGTTTGTCCAACACCAAGCAAATGGGTCTTGGAATCATGATGTATACGCAGGACTACGATGAGACCTACCCACAGGCTTATTGGTATACAAACGACACCGATGGTTCTGCAGGCTACAACCAATGGTCTGGCATGATTCAGCCATATGTAAAGAACGTCGGAATCTTTGTCTGCCCATCCGACCCTAGCAAGGGAATCATCCCTACAAACCCAGGCCTTGACCTACAAGCACCTCGTATTTCTTACGTTGCAAACGGAGCTGTTCTTCCACGCAAGCGCCGTACCATCGACCCTGCAAATGTTGCAACGGCAGCGTCGATCGATGCACCTGCAGACGTGATCGTCATCGGTGAAATGACAAACACGCTTGCATGTATTAACGATACATCCAACGCAGGTACAGCTGGTGGATCATACGTAAACAAGT
>CAIRTT010000672.1 GCA_903881535.1 uncultured Armatimonadota bacterium | reverse complement strand
TCGTGAGGCAGCGGTGCTTTAGCATCAAAATTTGGTTCAGGATCTGGACTGTCCTGTGCATCGATGCTGTCAGCAAGCACTTTTGACTTAATGGTCTGCTCGAGGGTGGATAGCTCAACCTCGGTGATACCGTGCCCAAGCAGCCACGATCGGAGCATGGGTATCGGATCATTATTTTTGGATGTCTCATCAATTTCGGAAGCATTGCGATAGGTGCGATGGTCATCAGCGTTTGTATGGCTGTTAAGGCGTTTAACGTTAAAGACCACGATTGCAGGCTTGCGATCAGCCCGAATCTTTGCCGTTACTTTGCCAAACGTATCAAAGGTCTCTTCCGGATTCCGACCATCCACGCGGACAATAGGAATGCCATAAAATGCATCCGCATCACCATCCGGAGTGTTGTAAAAGGTCTTGCCGAAGGTCTTTGTGGAAATCGCCCAGTGGTTATCTTCGATGACAAAGAGGACAGGGAGATTGTCTCTGACGGCATGGGCAATCGCTTCGAAGACTTCGCCTTGCTGACTGGTGCCATCCCCAACTGAACAAAGAACCAAGGGATTGGATTTCTTGTTCTTGATGACCGTCGCCACTCCAACGGCCTGGAGGGCATTATTCCCAACCGGACCGACCAGACTCATGATGTTTAGCATAGGGTCTGACAAATGGGCAGACATCTGGCGCCCGCGACTGTGGCTCTGATCTTTGGCAAAAAAGGAAAGGAAGAATTGTCGCTCGGTGATCCCACGTGCAATCATTAACGACTTGTCACGGTAATGACAGTGCAGGAAATCATCTGCGATCAGATATGGACTTAAAAAGGCAATGTTCTCATGGCCAGCACCTGACACATGAAAAAATGCTTCACCCCGTTTGGTGTAGTCAACCTCAAGGAGATCTACCTCCCGAGCCTTCACAATACTCCCGTACACCGAAAGGAACAGTGCGACCTTCTCAGTCACTTCCATAGCAGCTCCTGCGCGTCACTCACGGTCCGCGGTACACAATAGATTCGGGTTAGGTGGAAGTCAATCGACATCGCTAGGACAATAGCACATTCCTTAGGAATTCGGGACATCTGGACCCCACCCACCGCCGCCTGGCGTTTCGACAACAAGAACATCCCCCGCCGCGCAGTCCACCTGATCCACACACCGCAGCACCGTCGTCGCCCCGCTGTTGTGCCGAACCCACTGGATACCCTGTCGCCCAGGACCGCCACCCGCACGCCCGCGCGGCGCGAAAATCCGCGACTGAGTAATGACGCTCACCTGAACATCCTCCAGGAACTGCCACTCGCGCCGAACACCACACCCGCCGCGCCACTTCCCCTTGCCACCGGAACCAGGCACCAAACGGAATTGGACCAACCGCACAGGAATACGACGCTCAAGCACCTCGGGATCTGTGATCCGGGTGTTGGTCATGTGGACGTGGACGCCATCCGCGCCTCGGTGACCCGGAGCCGCACCGCTCCCACCCGCAAGCGTCTCGTAAACGCTAAAGCGGTCATTGCCGAAGAGGACGTTGTTCATCGTCGCCTGGCTGGATGCGCAAATCCCGATCGCATCAAGGAGGGCATCCACGATGCGCTGGCTCACCTCGGTATTCCCACCGACCACCGCCGGGCACGCCGCTGGGTCCGGACTGAACAACGGATTAATGAATGTCCCATTTGGAACGACTAAGTGAATGGCATCTAGAATCCCATCGGAGAGGGGAATATCATCCGCGACCAGCAACCGGAGCACATAGAGCACCGCAGCCTGCGTCACAGCAAGCGGCGCATTGAGGTTGCCATTTACCTGCCCGCTGGTCCCCGTAAAGTCAATCTCAACCCTTGCATCGGGATCATTCGGGTTTTCCGGCCAGCGAAGGGTGACGAGGACGTAGGACTGAGGCCCACTAGCGT
>CAIRTT010000671.1 GCA_903881535.1 uncultured Armatimonadota bacterium | reverse complement strand
GCGACCATCACCCCTGATGAAGCCCGTGTCAAGGAATTCGGCCTCAAGCAAATGTGGCGTTCGCCTAACGGAACGATTCGTAACATTCTGGATGGCACCATCTTCCGCGAACCAATCATCTGTAAGAATGTTCCACGTCTTGTCGGTCACTGGGACCAGCCTGTCGTCGTCGCCCGCCACGGCTTTGGCGACCAGTACCGCGCTCAGGACTTTACGTTCCCGGGTGCTGGAACCATTTCGATTTCCTGGACACCGGATGGCGAAGGCGACCCAATCACCCGTGAAGTCGTCAAGGCGAAGTCCAGCGGCGTCGCGATGGGAATGTTCAACCTCGATGCAAGTATCGAAGGATTTGCCCGCGCTTGTATGACCTACGCTCTTGGCCGCAACTACCCTGTGTACCTGTCGACCAAGAACACGATTATGAAGGTCTACGATGGCGCATTTAAGAACACCTTCCAGCGCGTCTATGAGGCTGAGTTCCAGTCCCGCTTCGAAGCAGCAGGCCTCACGTATGAGCACCGCCTGATCGATGACATGGTGGCATCCAACCTCAAGTGGAATGGTGGCTACCTGTGGGCGTGTAAGAACTACGATGGCGATGTCCAGTCCGACACCGTTGCGCAGGGCTATGGCTCGCTTGGTCTGATGACCAGTGTTCTGATGAGCCCGGATGGTTCTGCGATCGAAGCAGAGGCAGCGCACGGAACGGTGACCCGTCACTACCGGATGCATCAGCAGGGCAAGCCGACGAGTACGAACCCGATTGCATCCATTTACGCATGGACGCGTGGTCTGCAGTACCGTGGCCGCTTTGATGACACGCCAGATGTTGTCGGCTTTGCGGAGACCCTTGAGAAGGTCTGCGTGGATGTCGTTGAGTCTGGCCGGATGACCAAGGACCTTGCGATTCTGATCGACAAGAATCACGAATACCGCTCCACGGACGAGTTCCTTGATGACATCGACCGCGAGCTCAAGGCCCGGATGTAGGTTTTATAAAACCTGCGGTTCTGACGAAAGCCCCTCGGCACGCTTGGTGTCGGGGGGCTTTTTCTTTGTCGCTGGGAAGGTTGGAATACAGTTGCCACGCGTGGTTCCGCTGTGTTACAAGACACTAATATGCCCACTCCTAAGCAACCCATCAACCTCCTTTTTGTACTGGCCGACCAGTGGCGCTGGTGCGACCTCGGTTGCTATGGCAATGCGGAGGTGAAGACACCCAATCTGGATGCATTCGCTGCGGATGGGATTCGCTTTGAACATGCCTACGCGACAAGCCCGGTGTGTGGACCTAACCGGGCGTGTTTGCTGACCGGGATGTATCCGCACAAAGTAGGTGTTCCCGGGAATGACCTGCCGCTTGCGGAAAGTGCGCAGACGTTTGGGATGCTGGCAAAGGCAAATGGTCATGCAACGGTTTATGTTGGTAAATGGCATCTCGATGGCCAGCCGCGCAGCAAGTTCACCCCGCCGGGGAAGCGCCGTTTTGGGTTTGACCGCTGGGCGGTTTACAACTGTGCCCATGATTATCTGCATCCGAGGTGGTTTGAGGACACACCGCAGCTGATCGAGGTCCCTGGGTATGAGCCTGAGGTGCAGACGACGCGGATGTTGCAGTTTCTGGATGATGTCCGTGCGGAGGGGAAGACGTTCACCGCAGTGCTGAGCTGGGGGCCGCCGCATGATCCGTATCAGGATGTTCCATCGAAATTTCGCGACCGCTATAAGCCAGAGGAGCAGACACTGCGTCCAAATGCACAGCCGGATGCTAAAAATCCGCTAGCCCGCAACCTCAACTGTCGGCGTGCAACGGCGGATTACCGTGCGGCGTGTACCGCCCTCGATGACCAATTCGGCCGAATCATTGCTTACTTGAAGGCCAATAACATTTACGAAAACACGATCGTGATTTTTACCAGCGACCACGGCGATATGCTCTGGAGCCACGGTTGGCTGAAGAAGCAAAATCCTTATGATGAGAGTATCCGCGTTCCGCTCATCGCGAGGATTCCGGGAGCAAAAGCTGCTGAGCGTACCACCGATGCGCTTATCGGCACCGTGGACTTGCTTCCGAGCATCGCCGGCCTGATGGGCTGGAAGCTGCCAGGCAAAGTAGATGGCTGGAATCTCTCCAACTGTTTCACCGGGAAGCGTGGCAAGCGACGTGACCATGTTTTGCTAGCGAATTATGTTGCTGCGGATGAGGCGAAGTCACAGGGCCTCGGGGCGTGGCGGGCCCTTCGCACGAAGACGCATACCTATGTTGAGCACGCGGGTGGCAAGCCGTGGATGATGTTTGACAACGAGCGCGATCCGTACCAAATGACCAACATCATTGATGACACAGCAGCGGCGACGGCTGGATGGTCAAAGCGCCTCCATGATGCTTGTTCAGCCGTCAGCGACCCGCATCTGCCGGAGGTGCAGCTGCTGGAGCATTTAGGGCTTGCTAAGGCATGGGAGCTACGCAACCGTCCCGGCGCGAATGGGTGATGTGCTGGCGTCCATCATCAAGCAATGATGTTGTTTAGGGTGTCTGCGCATCCATCAATGGCTTCCGAAAGACTCGGGATCCAAACGCTTCAAGGGTGAACTGCACGGTTGCCAGTTCTCCAGTGTAGGCATCTTGTAAATTGGGTTCATCCAACGATATTTCTGCTGTGGTGTTCGCATAATTGAGAACAAAGACGTAGGTCTCTGTTGGCGTGTTCCGGGTTCGTATTGATACTCCCGCTGGGTGACTCGCGTTTGATGTCGGCAAAATGCCGTGTTCGGACATCACTTGCTGCATGAGAGTGGATGTGAAGGCTGCTTCATTTCTGGATGCGATGTAATACGCCTTGCCGCTTCCATATTGGTTTACAGTCAATGCGGGCTCACCAGCGTAAAAGTCATTTTCAAATGTGGCAAGAACAGTGGCTGAAACATTTAGAACGCGTTCGCTATAGGTCGCAAATGTAAACTGACGCCTGTCCCATAGAATTGTATTTGTTTCTTCCGGATAAAGCTCATCCCACTCCTCTGGCACAATGCCAAGCACCGACCGCAGTGGCTCAGGAATACCTCCAAGATAGGCTTTTGTAGAATCATCAACCCAACCTGACAAGTAAGTGGTTACCAGACATCCACCATTGCTTACAAAGCTGGCAAGCCGCTGCTCAATGCCATTGCGTAGCATAAACAACATCGGGGCAATAACCACCCTGTAATCAGTTAGGTCACATGTTGAATCCACGATGTCTACGGCAATGTTGATGTCGAAGAGTGACCGGTAGAAGGACAGGATTGTTTCCGTATATTGATGGGTTTTGGAGCGATATTCGAGACAGGTTTGGATTGCCCAGAGAACTTCCCAATCAAACACGATGGCAACTTTTGTGTGGACCCATCCACCGACAAGTCCATCAAGTTGATTCAGTTTCGCCCCAAGTTCCTTGACATCACAAAAGACTCTGGCATCCGACCGGTTGTTATGTCCAACGACAGCGCCGTGGAATTGCTCGAGGCTTCCGGCACTTTGTCGCCACTGAAAGTATTGGACGCCATCTGAGCCATGTGCGATGGCTTGAAGACCCTCAAGCGTGTGCTGACCTGGCCGCTTCAGCTTCATCGTGGGGTACCAGTTGGATGAGCTTGGCGTGCATTCCATCAGGAGGAAGGAGCGGCCATCACCCATGGACCGGTTCAAGTCGTGGTGAAAGGCTGTGCGTATCCATCCATCCAGCTCGGATGGTTTACCGTGGAACCATGGATAGCTATCCCAGGAAACAAAGTCAAGGTGCTTGCTGATTTTGAAGCCATCCACCCCAGCATAGGTTCCCATCAGGTTTGTAGTCACCGGAATGTCTGGCCCGTAGGACTTCAGGATGCATCTTTCCATTGTCAGGAAGGAGATGATTTGGTCGCTGGAAAAGCGTTTCCAATCAAGTGTAAGCCCATGGATGGATGTTTCACCAAGAGGGGCTCCCGGAGGAAAGATCTGATCCCAAGCGCTATAGCGATGCGACCAGAATTCAGTCCACCAGCAGCGGTTCAGGTTTTCAAGGGATTCATATTTATGCTCAAGCCATTCTCTGAATGCCAGTATCGATTCAGGGCCATAGCAGCATCCACCGTATTCATTACTGATGTGCCAAAACGCCAGCGCGGGATGCCCGGTGTAACGCTCAGCAAGCTTGCTCACGATGATCGCTGCTTTTTCCTGAAAGACTTTGCTTGCATAGCTGGTGTTGACACGATTTCCCTGGCGGTTGCGAAGACCATCCGGGTTTACGCGGAGAATCTCGGGATATTTCGTCCCCATCCAGGCTGGAACAGCAGCCGTGGGAGTCGCGAGTCCAACATAGCGCCCTTGTTCAGATTGACTGTCCATCATGCGGTCGAGCCAGTCAAAATCAAACACGCCTTCGGATGGTTCCAGAGCACACCATGAAAAGACTCCGAGTGTCACCGAGTTGACATTTGCCTGGTCCATCAGGTCTGCATCCTGTGCCACAATTTCAGCTGGCCATTGTTCAGGATTGTAATCACCACCGTGAAGGAGGCGTGTCTGGTTTGGGAAAAGTGGGGTTTGTCGCGTGTTTTTCATGGCGTGTTTTAGTTCCAGCCGAGCAAACAATCAGAGAATAATGTTGTCGGTTGTATTCGTTATCTACTTCTGGTCACGTCTGAGGCCAGTTTACGTAATTCAGTAGCAAGTCTTTGATCCAGACCACTGGGGACAAATGCGATATGCTCCGGATTCCCACAGCCAAGTGCTCCAAACCAAGTACAACCCGCTAGATAGCATCCAGCTACAGTGAGATGGTTTGGATCGAGCACGAGTTGCGGAATTCCTGTAGGACTATCGTTAACTTGCCAGTACCAGCCTATGGAGACGTCATTTTTCTGGATGGGAACATGTGGGTATTTGGCATGCATGTAATCAAATGCCGGATCAGGAAATTCGAAACGCGGTGCCCTTGAGCGTCGGTATCGCTGGATTGCTTCACCGGTTGGAATAACACCATATTGATATTTCTCGGCAAAGTGCAGGTAATTGCCACGAAGAAGAGAGTACATGCTGTCATCCGTCAAACCATTTTCGACAAGATAAGGAGCATCATCACGATAGGCCCACGTCATGTTTAGGAAGATTCTGGCTTTTGGAGCAAACCGACTTATCAGCGCATTGAGTTGTCCTAGCCATGGTTCCCATGATTCACGTCGTGGAGCGAGAATACTCCCTTGGTTAAGTGTGATGAAATCCCACTCTTCCATCTGAAGTACATCCTGAAGGTTTCCAATACGGCCTTTACTTCCCGGCCATGCCACACCACCAAATTCAGTTTGGTACGTTTTGTGAGATTTATGTTCACCTGTAAATTTAGCAAGGTTTGCATGTCGTTCTAGTGTGCAGCCGCCAATTGTTGCGTAGCTCACATGGACCTTTTCATGGAGCGCCGGGGGAAAGCAATCTCTGAAGTAGGTGAGGGGATTTTCCGCGAGACTGTTCCCAATCGCTAGTAACTTCATAACGTCATCCTATTCGTGTTGACCTATGGTCCTGACAAGACATTGGGCATGCCAGCGGGAAAAGTAGTCGTTTGGGTGCATTGGGTCCGTCGTGAAATCCTGGAAATGTTTCATTGCGTAGAGTTGTTTACTCATCGATGACATGTCGATATGAGCAATTCCAGACGCTGCTAGACTCCGTAGACGAGCTCCGTAGCCAAGAAATCGTCGGATATACGTTTCATCATCTGTATAGCTTGGGGCAAACCACATCGGAGATACAAGAATAATTTCAGTTGATGGAGCACTTTTTCTAATAGTCGTGATGGTATCGACTATGTTTTTCTCAAACTGATCCGGCTCAATAGTCCAAAAATCATTCATGCCAAATGCAATACACACAATATTTGGCTTTAGTGGCAGAACAACATCGCCGACGTTTTCTTTTGCCCAAGAGGATGTCTGTCCGCCTAGGGATACATTTGTTAGCGTAATGTCTTGTGTTTTGTAAATTGCACGAAGTTGCATTGCAGCGAGCGTGGGCCAGTCAGGGATGTAAGGAGCCTGATTTAGAAAGCCTGAGACATTGACACCTTGAGTGATACTGTCACCGAAAGCGACGATTCTTACCGGATGCTTCTTGGCGATGCGTGCGGCAGTTCCCGTAAGGTTTGAGCCTTGTGGTCGTGGTACTGGTCCCCGCCAAGGCTTGGTTGTCTTGTAGGTAACAAAGATATGGCGGCCGTCTGTACGAGTCCATGGAAACTTGCCAGTTGCGAACTCACTTTGTGACATCACTGGAATTCTGGAATGCGGCAATGCTTCGATTCGGTTTGAAGTAATCTTGAAATCACGGTCGGAAATGTATGTTGTCATCGTGGTCGAATCAGTCACAGATATGACTTCAGATGGAATGCGGGCTAAGCGTCCCTGAGCAGGAAATCCATCTTTTCCGACAAGGAGAACGGCTTCTGCAAATACAAAACTTGACTTCCAGAGGGGTTGCATGAGTCTCTCGAGAGGGAGCATCATCGGATGCGTTGCTTGTCCGTTACCGTCCTTTGTCAGTAACACACTGTTGATGGTCGCTTTGCACTTATCTGAGACTGAAACAGTTATGCGTATGCGCTTTGTGAAGGCATGTGTACGCAAGTAGATTCCAGCACTCTTTTCGATGCGTTGCTTGCTTGTTCTGGCAAGGATGACTTTTCCATTACGGTCAAGACATTCAAGCTTTAGGTCGATTCCTTGACCGGAAGACTCCGAGATAAGTGAAGTCCCGAGCCAGACGACTTCGAGGCCATCTACCCAGTGTTCTTGACTCAGAGAGCCACCATTTGGCCCAAGTTCGACACTGAATTTCCCATTATCGTTCATAAATCGACGTACTGAGCCAAAGGTTTCCCAATGCTTAAGCCCATCGTCAAAACTCTCATTTAAGAGCCACGTCTTCTTGTTTTCAATCATCGAACAAACGCTCCGCGATTTTGCGTACTGGCTTTCGGGGATGCGGTAGCGAGATGAAAGGACATCAGACCACGAATGGTCTTCGGTAGTAGCTCTGCTGTGACCGTAAGACCAGCATCGCAGCGTTCTAGACCCGTCAAGGCATTGGCGCCGACATTTCTACGCAGGTATGCGGTAAGGTCGTTGTCATTGAGAGTCTGTCCTGAGAGCGTGTTGTCGGTGAAGGTTGACTTGCTATAGCCACCATTTTGGTCGGGTATCGCGAATGGGTCGTTCCCTGCGATAAAGACGTTTCTCTCATAGCGCACATTTGGAATGTCGCCCTGCGTCGAAATGGCATGCCGGTCATTAATAATCGTGTTGTTGCGAACGATGGACGTGTGCATGTTGCGCATTCCATCCGGGATGTACCAGACGATGCCAGCGTGATTGTTTTTTCGGCCATCCATAAAGCTGATGTTGTTACGCAGCGTGTTGTTGCGCCAGTCTCCAGCGCCTGGATACTGACACATCAGGTAGCCAGAACCATCATTGTTGTACGAGATGTTGGACTCCATGATGGAATCGACGACGCCACCATCGAAGTCAAAGCCGCCACCATCCAGGCCCGGGCTTTTGTTTTCGTGCGAAATGCAGTGTCGGATGGTTACTCGGGATGCATTCCATGCCCAAATTCCAACGGGACCATTTCCATCCCTTGGCATCGCCCAGCCGTTGTTGTACGCAATACACCGTTCGATCAGGCACTTGTCGACCTGACCAATGACAATCCCATTGCCACTGTGGTTGGTCAGGTTTTTCGGGTCACCTGCATTGTTGTGCACGATGCAATCGCGGAGCGTGACGTTGCTCGCCCAGGCGTTGGCGAGGCGTTGAAAACTGGTAATCCCGGCACTGCCGTTACTGTGGCTGATACAAGAATCCATCCGAATGTCAGCTCCACCGTCAATCACCAATCCGCCATTACGGAATCCGCTGGCTTCTATTTGGTGTAGCAAGACATCTTTACTGTTTGTCACCGTAATGCCTGCGCCATCACTTGTTAGACGTCCACTGCCCTTGACCTTGAGACCACGGATGACTATTTTGGAACAATTGTTTAAGACAAAGGCATTCATTCCGCCAGCATGAATCGTCATAGGGGATGCGCTTGCAGATTGAATTGTAAGCCCGGAAATGCCATCCAACATAACCGGAGCTGCGAGGTGGATTGGTGTCTCTAAAACAATCGTTACAGGCCCAGTTTGCTTTGTTCTGAGGAATGGTGAAAATGTCCGCCAGGCATGCTTGGATGATTTTCCATCGTGTGTATCTCTGCCACGGATGGCATTGATGTAGTACGAACGTCCCGCG
>CAIRTT010000670.1 GCA_903881535.1 uncultured Armatimonadota bacterium | reverse complement strand
GAAGTCTTCCCGGAGGAGCAGAAGGCTCTATAACGTTGATAGGTAAATGTCACCATCCCCAGATGGTAGCGTGAATCGCTTGCCCGCTGTGCCTGTTGATGCGGCCAGACGGCTCCGAGAGAATTGAATCGTCACCGGCTTGTTTCCAGGAGGATTGTAAACCGCGAGACCATTGGTGAAGCGTCGCTGAAAGCTGCCATCCGGTAAATTGCGGCCCTTCTCGGTTGGTTTGCCAAGTTTACAATCCCAAAACGGATACCAGTCATGCAGATGATCCGGCGTCGGAAGTGGATTTGGGTCGGAGAAGAGGCAGTAGCCATCCGACATCGTCAATACCAGCGTCGTTGTCGCACGCATTAACGCATAATCGCTTCGGGATTTCACAAACCATGTTTCGAGACAGTTGATGCGCGGCTGCCGGAGACTCGCTTCCGCCCAGCTGAGTGTTTCGGTGATGCGCTTCCAGTCATCGGGTGATGATGACTTATAGCATTCCATAAACAGTCCATTGATGTACTTTGCGGAGCGGGGGACTTTGCGGTCATTGGCATTGACCATGATCAGGGCATCGGCACCGATACTCCTGCGGATTTTCTGGATGAGTGAGATGCGGGACTCATCGTCATCCCACCAGTCCAGCATGATGCCATCAACGACACCGGTTGCTATCACTGCTATAGATTGACGGGCGATGTGATCTTGATAGGCAGGATTGGCAAAATCCAGGAGGAAGTAGCCACCTTCCTCCCATCCGATGACCGGTTTGCCATTCTTTGTCATCCACCATGCGTGGCCATCTGGAAGATGGGAGCGGTGCGCATCACGATAGCGGAGCTCGGCGAGAATCACGATATTCGGATTGCGTTCGATGAGGCGCTGCCGAAGAGACTTTGCAGCAGCGATGCTCTCAGGTGTAAACGATGTGGCAAGTCCTAGAAATCGTTGATCCCAGCGGAGCCCAAAGAAGTCTGGGGCATGGAAGACGATGTCATGGCGGGCAACGCTCGTCCACTTATCTTCACCCGGGATTTCCGCCGCGTTCCAGGCTTGAAAGATGGATGGGAAAGTCCTGCCGGACACTCGTTCACGAATGGATAGTTCGCGTTGAACCGTACGATAATGCAAAACCTCTGGCCGAAAGGTTGATCGTTTCATAGCCGGTTGCATAGAGGTACTTTACCCCTGACCCGATGATTCGGAAATTCCTGAAGCGCCACAGTTGTGGTAAGTGTTGTGGTAAGTCGGTAATCAGGCACTAAAAAAGCCCCTCCGAAGAGGGGCTTCTACATCCTAGAAGAGTAAATGGGTCGTGAGGGATTTGAACCCGCGACCCGCTGATTAAGAGTCAGCTGCTCTACCAACTGAGCTAACGACCCACGCTTCAACTTGGATGCGGGTAGATATTACCTTGCAGGATGTACTGCCGCAAGCCGTTGCACAACTAATTCATGATTTCACACCCGCGCATGACAATGTGAAAGCTTGCAAGCACCCAATGCCGCGTTCTCATCGGTAAACTCACCACATGAACATTCAGCGCGCTGTAACTGACTTTCACGCCAACGGCTATTTCATCATCGAGGATGTCATCAACCCGGCGCACATCGATGCTTTACGTGCCGTGATGCTGGCAGATGTCGAAAAAGTCCTCGCACGGACAGACACGCCATTCAACTTCAACAAAGGCAATATCCAACAAGCGCCGCCACCCTTTGAGCCGTACCTCTTCGAAGATGTGTTGTTCAACGGCATCATCATTGAAATCGCTGAGCAGATTCTGGG
>CAIRTT010000669.1 GCA_903881535.1 uncultured Armatimonadota bacterium | reverse complement strand
GGAGCGAAGTTGTAGGCAATCAGGCGGAGGGGAAGTAGGCAGAATGCGAATAAGAGCGCCGGGCGACGCCCCGTACGATCTGTAAACTTCCCAACCTGAAACATAACCAAGACTTCCGTTACGACGCCAAAGGCAAAGAACACCCCCAGATCGGATGGTTTCGCGTGCAGGACCTCGGTCAGGTAGATCGGGAGGTTGGCGGAAACGCCGTAAAGCGCACCTTGGTAAAACGCAAAGGCCAGTAAAAAGGGTGGAATCAGCTTAGGCATCGGCTGGCTGTTATGAACCTTTGATGCCTGCTCAGATGCGTCATCACTGGTCACCAAGTCGTGGACAATGGTTCCCTTTTTTGGATCAGGAATACGCGTTGAGAGCAGACCGATCAAAATGTAGATGACTGGTCCGATGATGAAAATGGGCTGGAGGTCTGCCGCAGTTAGCATCCCACGGTTTGGCAGGAGCTTGCCGCAAACGACAGCCACGATGATGTACGTGATGCTTCCCAGCACCCGAAAGCGTGTATAGGCGCCGCCGCTGCGTGCGGGACCGGCAATGCGTCCGATGATGACGCCAGACACAGTGTTCAGGTACGTGAATCCATTTGTGCCGAAGATCGAGAGAATCAGCAGGATGGTGAACGAGTTTGAGATGGGAAAGAGGCTGTACGCGATGGCTGCGACGATCGCTGCGCCTAGGATAAGTGGCTTACGGGCATCCCATGTATCTGAAAGGCGGCCGATCAGGGGCTGTACGACCATCCCGGACAGCAACGCGATACCGGCGACTAGGTTGATTTCCCATTTAGTGAGTCCGGCGGCGAGGAGGTAGGGGTTTGTGTAGGGCTGGATGATGCCAAAGCTGCCTGTGATGAAGGCCATCATCAGACCCAGAAATATGCACTTCTCCCAGGAAACACCCGGGAGAGGAGAGGGAAATCGTTTCAGCATGCCTTAGGTTTTGTCCAATGTGGCATTACCAACGGCAGTTTGAATCTGCACTGTGGTACCGCCTCCATTGACCATCCCTGCGTAGACAGCCCCCATATCACCGAGGGCACGGTTGCTCTTTGGGATATTCCACGCACAGCGCGCCTTGCCATTTGCGGTCAGCACGGTCGCGAGCATTTTGCTATTTCCTGGGACCTGAACGGTAACATCGCCGCTGCCGCTTTGGCAAAGTAGCTCGGTCTTTGGGAGCTTGGTGAAGACTGCTTTTAGGATGCCGCGCTGTGTTTGAAGCGTGCACTGGGATGCTTCAACGAATGTGATGCGGTCGCACTTAATGTCTCCGCTGTTCACGGAAATGGTGAGGTCGCCAACCGATCCATCCATTTCAACATTGCCAGTGCCCACAGTGACCACGGCGCTCTTGCGGATTTTTAGTTCTTTGAGGCGGACGGGGCCGGATTCGGAGCGACAAGTCAGGTAGGCAAAGTCGCCTTGGAGGTTGGTTTCTCCCTGGATGATGCTGGTACTGATAGTCAGGCCTGGAGGGGCAATGATCTCGATGATCAAGCGGACATCGGCTTCTTCTTTGGCATCGATTGCATACGATGGCAACCGGTCGGTCAGCGTCACGGTACGATCGCCAAACTCAACGAGCTCCTGGGAATCATCGAGGAGGGCACGGGCAATCTCACGGCGCTTCGCCTTGACGATACGCGTCGTTTTCATGGAGAGGGTTTTCGCGCCATTGTTGACCTGCAGACGGATTTCTCCAACTTGTACAGTGAGCTTAATGGATTGAACAGAGCGTGCCGGGTAGAGCCACGGCATCTCCCGCTTTTCTTCAGCCAAGCGGCCCCGCCGGAGGTTTGTTCGGAGCGGATTTCCCGGCGTTGGTTGCATATATCAAATTACCCCGGGTAGAGGGCTTTCGTCACGCTAAGAATTCGGCGAATAGATGGACAGGAAGGCAATCTAACCCAAAACAAACTTGATAATCAAGCCTGCGGTGACTGCACCTGTGAGGGAACAGGCGAAGTTCACGACATCGTTGTTGAATCCCTTAATGCCGCGGTACATCCGGGTGCGCTTGCCACAGTGAAACGCTTTTTCCGTTGTTGTCGAACAGACCGCGCAGCGGCGAAGCTCCTGAAGCGTTGACCCAAGCATTGTGTCCGCAGTGGCGCCCAACAACCCGCCAAATATGACAGCAAAAGAAATCGGACTTGCCACCTGCCAATTTGTGATCGACATCCAGGCGAGAACTGCAAGGGATATCGCCCCAGCAAAGGATCCGTAAATGCCCGCCATCGTGATTCCGCCACTGGTCCCCGCAAGGACAGGCTTCCGTGTGAACCAGTCCACTGGATTCGACCCGTAGGTCCGGCCAATCTCGGTGGACCAGGTGTCGGCCATGGATGCGGCAATCGCACCAAGGAGCGCCGCATCCCAGACCGGGTTTCCTTTGCTGACAATAATCATGACTGCGCACAATGCCGCGACGCCACCATTTGCCAATACCTGCGCCGCATCCCGCTTGTCGCCCTTTGCAACAACATCTTCCACGACCGAAGCAGGCAAACTTTTCTTGCGGTTACGCGACAAATACGCACTCGAACCGAAGAAAAACAACAAACAAAGCGTTCCATACCAGGGAGCACACGCGTGAATCACGGCTCCGATGAGAACGGCTGCTACGGCTCCATCGCGGGTCAGCAGCTTCCATTTATAGGCCGGCAACACGATACCGGTCGCAAGGAGAAATGCAATTGCAAGTGATGTGATGGTCATGGAGTTTAAGTCTGCTAAGGGGTGCAGAAATCTGCAGATCCAACGCACTATTATGGTGCCCAAAAAACGATGTTGGTATGTCTTTACTGATCAGCACCGTCTTACAGCGCAAACATCACGGATGCGTGGTATCACCTTTCGCTGGATGGATGGATTTCTTAGTATCGATAAACCTGCCGGATGGACCTCCCATGATGTGGTTGGCTTCATCCGAAAGTCCTTTCGTACCAAGCGCGTTGGCCATGCCGGGACTCTTGACCCGGATGCAACGGGAGTGCTGCTGGTCGCTGTCGGAAGCGCCACACGCCTCCTGCCATATGTCCAAACCGAACCCAAAATTTATATTGCTACAGCAGCCTTTGGCATCGCTACGACTACTGAGGATGCAAGTGGCATCGAAACCGCGCGCGAAACGGCAAGTGCGCTGTCAGCTGATGCAATCACGGCTGTGCTGCCCCGCTTCATTGGGGACATTGAGCAGATTCCCCCGATGGTTTCTGCAGTCCACCACAATGGCCAGAGACTCTACGACCTCGCCCGCAAAGGGATTACCGTTGAACGCGCAGCGCGCACCATTAAAATCTTTGACATTACACAGGGAGATTTCACCCCCGGGGATGTCGCGACCTGCGGCCTGACCATCAGCTGTGGAACCGGAACGTACATCCGTACCCTCTGCGTTGATATCGGTGCGGCGGTAAACCTCCCGGCTCATATGGCTACGCTGCGGCGGATACAGGTTGGTCCGCATTTGGCAGATGGCTGTCTTGCACCAGACCAGGCTACGGAAGCGCACCTACGTCCGATGGCCGAGCTCCTCCCTGAGTGGCCTCACATTGCGTGTGATGAAGCTGCACTGACGGCACTTTCTTTTGGCCGCGAGCTTGGCGCGGATTATTTGGATGCCACTCTCTGCAGCGCTGTCGTCGCAAACGATGACGCGGCGCATGCACTGGGTATCGGGCCAACTGGCGACATAGTGGCTCTTTTAAAAGCGACGCCACGTGGAACCTGGCAGCCAATTCGGGTGTTCCTTGATGTCGAAGGGAGCCCAAAACGTGGCTAAACCAACATCCGTCGCAGCTCTTGGTATCTTTGATGGCGTTCACCTCGGACATCAGGAGCTGTTGAAGCAAGCGACATTACTGGCGGAAGAAATTGGAGCCACCCCTATGGCGGTGACCTTTGATCCGCATCCACAAGCGCTCCTCCGGCCTGAAATGGCTCCGAAGCTCCTGCAAACCGTTGCCTCCCGTGTTCAGTGCCTCCACAATTTCGGCGCTTTACGTGTGGATGTGATTCCTTTCACACCCGAGTTTGCTGGGCTCGAACCCGAGGCATTTCTGGCATCCATTTGCGATGGTCAGGCAAATGTAGCGGGAATCGTGGTGGGGGTGGACTTCCGCTTTGGAAGAGGCCGTAGCGGGGATACGGCGACCATCACCGCGTATGCAAAAGAACGCGGGATTGCGGTGCGGGTTGTGGATGAAGTGATGCACGCGGGGATTGCCGTGCGCTCGACGGCTGTGCGTACGGCCCTTGCGGAAAGCAACCTTGACTTTGTAACGGCTTTGCTTGGGCATCACTGGAGCCTAACTGGCAGCGTTGTGCGCGGAAAGCAGCTTGGGCGTCAGCTGGGGTGGCCGACGGCGAATGTTGCCCACGGGATTGATTTGGCGATGCCAATGCCGGGTGTCTATGCCGGCTGGGCGGAAGGGGAGTTCGGCCGCCGCATGGCCGCTGTGTCCATCGGGACAAATCCCACCGTTTCCGAAGGCAATCCGGTCACCTTTGAGGCCTACTTGCTCGACTTTGATGGCGACCTCTACGACACCGACCTCACGGTTGGGGTCGTCCGGCATATCCGCGGAACGGAGAAGTTCTCCAGCCTCGATGCGCTGAAGGCACGGATTGCTGAAGATGTCGCGGAGACCCGCCGGCTAATGTCCGGAACTGTGTGGGAGAATGTCTCCGAACATGGATAGCGCTTATTACCACCAGATGTACACACTCGAGGATGGCCACTGGTGGTTTATCGCGAGGCGTGAGTTTGCACGAACCCTGCTGAAACAAGCCCTCGGGCCACAGGAGCAGCCCCGAATCCTGGATCTTGGCTGCGGAACCGGCGGCATTCTCGATTCGTTGCGCGGTATCGGACCCACAACCGGCGTGGATGTCGAACCGATGGCACTCGACTTCTGCCGCGAACGCGGCCACGCGGATGTCATCGAAGCCAGTGGCACCGAGCTGCCATTTATGGATGGCTGCTTCGATGCGGTGGTCGCCCTCGATGTCTTTGAACACATCGATGATGACTGTAAAGCCATGCAAGAAGCCTTTCGTGTCCTGAAGCCGGGAGGCGTCGCGGTCATCACCGTGCCGGCGTATCAGGGTCTCTGGAGCCGCCACGATGTCGCACTCCATCATCACCGGCGCTACACGCTTGGTCTCCTGTCTAAGCGCCTGACCGATGCAGGATTTGCAGTGCAGCATCAAACCTATACGGTTACAAGCTTGTTGCCAATGACTTGGTTTATTCGGAGGGTCCTCGGGCCATTCCGTAGTTCTGGAGTGCCGATTTCGGACATCAGGCCCACGGCGCCGTGGCTGAACCAGCTCCTGCTGGGCATACTCCGCTTGGAAAACTCCATCGCCAGCTGCTGCAGTGTTCCATTTGGAGTGACAGCCGCGACCGTTGTTCGCAAACCAGCCCCGTAAGGCCCCTTGATACAATAACGCGTGACTACGCAACGTACCGCAAGCATTCAGCGTGCAACATCCGAGACAGCGATTGACCTCTCCATCAACCTCGATGGACAGGGCACATCCACCCTCACCACCGGTGTCGGCTTCTTCGAGCACATGCTCACCCAAATCGCCCGCCATGGTCTGATTGATATGACCATCAACGCAAGCGGCGATCTGCACATCGATGACCACCATACGGTCGAAGATGTTGGCATCGTCCTCGGGATGGCCCTGCGTGAAGCACTTGGAGACAAGTCAGGTATTGCCCGCTACGGGGATGCGACGGTCCCTATGGATGAAGCCCTCGTCCTGTGTGCTCTCGACTTTAGCGGTCGTGGCCAAGCTTATGTCGACCTCGATATCCGTGATAGCCGCATCGGGACCTTTGCGACTGAGCTGGTGGAAGAGTTCTTCCATGCTGTGGCACGCAACGCCGGGATGACACTGCATATCCGCTCGCTTGCGGGAAAGAATGCCCACCATGTTGTGGAAGGCGCATTTAAGGCTTTTGGCCGCGCGCTTCGAATGGCAATCGCCAACGACCCGCGCGTTGTCGGTATCCCGAGCACAAAAGGCTCTCTATGATTGCCATCATTGACTACGGAGTGGGCAACCTCCGCTCCGTGCAAAAGGCATTCGAAGCCATTGGCCAGCAGGCGGAAGTCACCAGCGACAAGGCTGTGATTGAGGCTGCAAGCCACGTTGTCCTGCCCGGCGTTGGAGCATTTGGCGCCGCGGCAGCGACGCTGCGCAGCCATGGCCTCGAAGATGTAGCACGCGCTGCAGCGCTGAGTGGACGACCATTTCTTGGGATTTGTGTCGGGATGCAGCTGCTCTTCGATGTCAGCTTTGAATACGGTGAGCATGCTGGGCTTGGGCTGCTCCCGGGATCTGTTGTGTCATTTGATACAACGAATCCGCAGGCCAAGGTGCCTCAAATCGGCTGGAATGCGATCGAGTGGAAGCAACAGAATACGCTTACGGCTGCGGTGCCAAGCGGCTCGATGGCCTACTTTGTCCACTCGTTTTACTGCAAGCCTTTGGAGTCATCCGATGTCCTTGCGACGACACTTCATGGCATCGGATACGCATCCGCCGTGCAGCGTGGAAACATCACAGGCGTGCAGTTTCATCCAGAGAAATCTGGGGATGTCGGCCTTGCGCTGATTCGCGCCTGGGCGGAGAGTGCAAATGTTTAATCCGATTCCAGCGATCGACTTAATGGGCGGGCAGGCGGTGCGTCTTCGCAAGGGCGACTTCGAAACCCGCGAGCAGGTCGCGGACAATCCCATCGACGTGATCAAGAGCTTTGCCGCTGCGGGCGCGACGAGAGTGCATATCGTGGACCTCGATGGCGCACGCACCGGGGCTCCGGTGAACCACGATGTCATCGCGCAGATGATTGCTGCGGTCGATATTCCTGTGCAAGTGGGCGGCGGCTTGCGGACGCTTGAGCGCATCAAGGCGATATTGGCGCTTGGTGCTGACCGTGCGGTTGTCGGGACGAGTGCTGCAACGAATCCAGAGCGCATTGCTGAGATGCTGGGTGCCGCCGGAGACCATATCGTGGTTGGTGCGGACATGATTGATGGCTTTGTCGCAACACATGGCTGGCAGGTTTCATCCGGTGAGCGGGTTGAGGACTTTGGCAAGAGAATGGTTGGCCTCGGTGCGCAGCGTTTTCTGTTCACGGATGTCTCCCGGGATGGCATGTTGCAGGGGTGTAATGTCGATGCGACAGCCGCGTTTGCGCTTGCCGTTGGTAAGCCCGTGATTGCGAGTGGTGGCGTGCGTGACATGAGTGACATCCGAGCGCTGGTTGCGCGCCATAACGATGGCATTGAGGCTGTCGTGATGGGCAAGTCGCTCTACAGCGGAACCTTGGATTTAGGTGAGGCATTGGCTTATTCACGGGAACGAAGCTAGGCAGATGGGCGTAAGAAACGTACATGAATGATGGCCCGCCGCTGGCGTTTCGCCTCCTCGTAGGTAGCTGTGTTCCCATTTTGGCTGTTCGGAGCCTTATCATGGGAATTATTGGCGCCAAAGGCGGACAAGTGGGCAAAAAAGTTGCATCCGTTGAACTGGATCAGCTGCGCGCACAAGTTTCATCCCTAACAGAACAGGTGGAGCAGCTTCGGCATGTATCCACGGGGTTTGATATTTCCTTTGATAAGCGCCT
>CAIRTT010000668.1 GCA_903881535.1 uncultured Armatimonadota bacterium | reverse complement strand
ATAGCCGTGCCGCACATTTTGCGTGCGCAGCTGCTCAGTGCCAAGTGGTTCAAGCTTCGTCAGGACATCACTTATGGTCATGTCCAAATTCTACCAAGCCGCTGGAAGCAGATGCCTACTGAATCTACTGCTCCTCCAAATGGGGTATACAATTCCTGAAATGGCGCTCATTCAAGCCAAAGCACTCGGGCGCACAACACAAAATTTTACATGTGCATGGCACATCAGAATGCTTTGGTTGCATCAGCCTCGATTTTTAA
The DNA here is from genome assembly GCA_903881535.1 of uncultured Armatimonadota bacterium. Taxonomy (GTDB): domain Bacteria; phylum Armatimonadota; class Armatimonadia; order Armatimonadales; family Armatimonadaceae; genus CAIRTT01. The sequence goes on along the minus strand of CAIRTT010000668.1, from coordinate 11,711 downwards.
TGGTGCATCATCACTAAAAACAATGCCCCCACCTGTCTTGTCGATTGACGTAATAGGTAGGGGTAGTCAGATTAAATTCGGTAGAGAACGAGTCTGTGGGTAGCTGTCTACAAACTAAAAGTTGCGACCGCCGCCGAAACCTCCTCGGCCTCCACCCATTCCGCCGCCGCCCATTCCACCACCCATACCGCCGCCCATTCCACCCATTCCACCACCCATCCCGCCGCCCATTCCGCCCATACCACCACCCATACCGCCGCCCATTCCGCCCATACCGCCACCCATACCGCCCATACCACCACCACCCATGCCACCCATTCCGCCGCCACCCATTCCGCCCATTCCACCACCGCCCATGCCGCCCATTCCGCCTCCACCCATACCGCCCATGCCGCCACCCATTCCGCCGCCGCCGCCGCCGCCGCGGTTGAACTGGCGAATAAAGGTGATGTTACCAAAGGCGCCCATAAGGTCCATGGGGTCGATGAATATCAGAGGAATACGCTCGAAGGACACATCGTTCCTTGTTTCTGAATCCTTGGTTAGGTCGGGAGCAGGTGTCGGGTTCGCTACCGTTATCTGCCGTGGCTTGACAATGTAGACATTGTTTTCCTTGATGTAGGTCAACGGTGTCGTTGCTGCACGCATAATCAACTTCAGTGCATTTTCAAATGGCTGGTCGGTGATCGTCATTGTCACAAAGCCCGCTACATTGTTATCGATGACGTAGTTGGTGATTCCGGCTTGCTTAAATGCCATCTCAATCACGGTGCGTATTGGCGCATCCTTGAGGTCCAGTGTAATTGAGTTCGGATTACGCTCTTGCTGAGCATAGCAGATGGATGGCGACAAGCCGATCAAGGCTAATACCGCCGCGCATACGATCGGTTTCATAATGGTATTCCTCAAAGTGGTTGCGTTGGAGAACGCAAAAACCACTCTCCAGCCCACGTGCAACAGTAACTGTATGACTACTGTACGCATATCTGAAAGGAATGTTAACAAAGTATTGACAACTAGTCCTACTGGCCGCTAAACAGGACCTGTGGGCGAATGGTTACGTACATTTGTTGATGTCGATGGCGGTTAATTTTTCGATTGGGCTGTTAAGGTGCCGCCCTATTGAGTTTCAAGATCGTCGGCCACAAGTATGCAGCTGGTGGTTTATCGATGGTTCTTGAATACTCGTAAGATTGCTGGGCTGTCGAGGTTGTTTCATTCTGAGACGTTGGATATGCGGTAGATAATAAAGTGTGCTTAAGAGTCACTTTAGTAATGTTTCAAGTCTCAGGAGCTGGTTTATCGGGTGGTTTACAAAACCCGATGGTCGGCAATACAAGACAACTTTCAACGGATAAACACTTGGTACGATCGCCACCGAAGGCATTCCTATTTGGGATACGAGAGCCCGGACAATTATGAAAAGGCAAGCCTTCGGCCACAACCTATAACAATAGCCGCTTAACCAAGTTGTACGAAAAACTGGGGGGGAGTCAAACCGCTGCTGTAAGAATCCAAACGGTGCCTTTTTTGGGTTTTATGAGCACCAGTTTTGCGATGGCAAACACCCTCAAAAAGCCCTCCGTTTTTACTGCAGAAAGTACTGCAGTTTTACTGCACTTGCCCCGTTTTCAGACCATTATTAGCGAACACTAGCGAAATCCACCCACCTGAAATTGCGCTTTTTTAGGAGTATGGTAGTATTTATTCAGCCCTTGCGGGCGTAGCTCAATGGTAGAGCTCCTGCCTTCCAAGCAGGTCACGGGGGTTCGATTCCCCCCGCCCGCTTACCCAGAGACCCTCTAGATACGGAGGGTTTTTTCGTTTCATAGCTTGTTTGCCAGCGATGCAAATCTGATAACAACCACAAACCTTAATGTTTACATCGTACAGCGGGGAAGTCCAGCGCATAAACTACGAGCATTCATATTCGGGTACTGCATAACCGAACCACTCCACCAGCCACCTTTCAGGTGGCTGTTTTTTTATGTGTTTGGCTCCTCGTAAGCGAGAAATGCCTTTTTGCGGCACCAGTTCATCATCATCGTAAAATGCACCACCATGACCGCACCGCTAACGATCTCTGATTACACCAAGCAGCTCCGCGACATCCCCGCCGGGCAGTTCAACATGGGGCGCGGCTACGTAACTGCTGATCGAAAAGGCCGCTACGCGGATGAGCTTCCACCACACCTCGTTTCCATCTCCACCTTCCAAATGGGGGCGACTCCCGTAACCGTCGGGATGTGGCGGGAATACACAGCCGCAAATAGAAAACTCAGGATGCCGGCTGCGCCAGAGTGGGGCTGGCTGGATGACCACCCGGTCGTAAACATCAACTGGCTGGACATCGTCGGCAAAAAAGGCAAAGGTGGCTACCTCGCCTGGGCATCAAAAGTCGTCGGAGTCAAGCTCCAACTACCATCCGAGGCACAGTGGGAATACGCGGCCCGCGGTGGACTCAATGTCATTTATCCTTGGGGTGACACCTTCGACACAGCAAAAGTCTGGTGCTCTACAAAGCAGCTTGGCGATTCCGGCAAGACCGCACCCGTCATCCGTAAAGACCGCACGTTTGAAAACCGCTTTGGCCTCATCGATATGGCTGGAAATGTCAACGAATGGCTAAATGACTTCTATGGGCCGTATTCAACTGACACATTATATGTTCGGGACCCGACCGGCCCCGCGCGCGGCGAGTTTAAATGTATCCGCGGTGGCTCGTGGCACAAATTCGATGCCGATAGCTTTCGCTGTACCAACCGCGGCGCAAGCCGCCCCGAACATCCCGGCGGGACACGCGGCGGCTTTCGGCTGATCGCAACGAGAGCCTAACCGAGTGCGTAGATACTACAACGCACCCACAACCTTATGCGGCACGTAAAGCTCTTCCAAATACTTAATGTCTTCTGCTGGCAGTGTGACATCGATGGCGCCGATGGCATCATCGATATGCGCAATCGTCGTTGGCCCGATGATCGGAGCCGCGACCTGCGGCTTTTGCAGCAGCCACGCCAGCGCGACATGCGAGCGGGGGATACCGAGCCGCTCAGAAACATCCCCGACACGCGCAAGGATCGGCGCATCGATATCCGCGCTCGCACCGTACTTCATTTGTAAAATCTGATCCGTGGATGCTCTTGCGCTGCTGTCTTCCGACCACGCACGCGTCAGCTTGCCACTTGCCATCGGGCTATACGGAATCACGCCAATCCCCGCATCCGCACAAAGAGGCAACATCTCGCGCTCCTCCTCACGGTAAATCAGGTTGAGGTGATTTTGCATCGAGACAAACTTCGCCCAGCCGTGCTTCTCGCTGATAAACAAAGCCTTTTGAAACTGCCAGGCATACATCGCGGATGCGCCGATATACCTCACCTTGCCCGCTCGCACGATGTCATTAAGCGCTTCAAGCGTCTCCTCAATCGGCGTCCCGTAATCCCAGCGGTGAATCTGATAGAGGTCAATATAGTCGGTCTGCAGGCGGCGGAGGCTGTTATCGACCTCGGCAAAAATGGCCTTTCGGGACAACCCGCCGCCGTTCGGCCCATCCGTCATCCGGCCATGCACCTTGGTCGCAAGGACGACATCATCGCGCTTCGCAAACGCTTTCAGCGCGCTGCCGACATACTCCTCACTCGTCCCAAGGGCATAAATGTTCGCCGTGTCGAAGAAGTTAATGCCTTTTTCGATGGCATGGCGGATCACCGTGTGCGTCTGCTCTTCACTCACGACCCACTTGTGCAGCCAGCGCTCGGGGTCGCCAAAGCCCATACATCCAAGACAAATGCGCGAGACTTCCAGCCCCGTCTTGCCAAGCTTTACATATTGCATTTGTGACCCACCTTTACTCCTGAAACCTTACGCACATCAGCACACAGCCACCGTCGATACTACTGATGCTCCTTATGCAGCGCAACCGCGCGGCGCGCAGCCTTGACCGCAGCGATAGTGGCATCCGCCTCGATGCCGCGCTCCCAGTCACGGAGAGCATCGATGTTGGCTTCAACCTTATGGAAACACGCTGCAATCCGCTCCATCGCCGCCGTGTCCATAACCGTGTAGTTCCAGCCAATCAGCAAATCACGTGCGATCTTAACGTCAGTCCCAGGGCGCTCAATCCCCCGATAGTCAACACCATAGTCTCGCAGAATACGCTGCCACCAAATTTCAGGGCCATCGTAGTCCTGCCAAAGCAAGCGCTTCCACTTGTAAATCGGTGTCGGAACATATGGGCCGATTTCCAGCCCCTCCGCCGCTAACGCCTTGCAGTAGGTATCACGGCTGATACCGGCTTCCTCGAGGTTGAAGTTTAGGTTGACGATATGAAAGGATGGCTCTATTCCCGGGGCGTAGTCAGGAAGCGTTGCGAGCTTGCAATCAGCAATCATCGGCCGCAGGATGTCGACATTTGCCCGGCGGCCCGCGATCTCTCGGTCCAGTTTTTCCAGCTGGCTTGGAAACAGTGTGGCAATGACCGGACTCAGCCGGAATGTCACAACTAGCGAGTCCACATACTGCTCGTAGTGCTTTGGGAAGTCCGGCTCACCCGCACGACCGTAGTGCTGACAAGTCATCGCCGCCCGCCAAAAGACATCTTCATCGGATGTCGTCAAGTATCCCGCTTCCGCAAGCCCGAGCAGCTTCCAGCCCATGCATGAAAATGCTGACACATCGGAGAAGTTGCCAACCACCGTTCCATTGATGCGCGCGCCATGCGCTTGGGATGCATCTTCGATGACCTTTAACTTGTGTTTAGCGGCGATGGCGTTAATCGCGATCATATCCGCGGGCTGGCCATAGAGGTGAACGACCATGATGGCTTTGGTGCGCGGGGTGATGACGGCTTCGATAGATGCCGGGTCCATATTGCCCGTGATCGGATCGATATCACTAAAGGCTGGGATACAGCCACAGGCAAGAATCGGTGAAACTGTACCGCCCCAGGTGTACGGCGGGCAGATGATTTCATCCCCGGGACCAAACCCAAGTCCCATCAAACCAGCCTGAATCGCGGCGGTTCCAGAGCCAAGGGCGAGCGCATGGCGGCCACCGTGGTAGCGGGAGAGAGCCTCTTCCGCATTTACTATGCTGCTGTGCGTCCGCCCAAGGCCAACAGTCTCACCACGTTCCAGAAGTGCTGCCGCGGACTGTATTGCATCCGGTGTAAATGTCGGATGTTGCGGCGCGGGCAAGATGCCCGTCGGAGTCCCGCCAAGTAATGCCAATGAACGGTGCATCGCATGTCCTCCAGTGGACTGCTCCACTGCAGACCTGACGGGATTCTACATCTAAATTCGCTGGGACAGACCTTCCGTTACGCGGCGGAGACCCGGAGAGACATCGTAGCGATCGACGTGAACATTGAGCACATGCACGCCGCCACTCGAAAGCGCAGCATCCAGCGCCGTCGCGAGGTCGCCTTCGGTACGGATAACCCAGCCGGTCCCGCCGCCGATGACATCCACAATACGGTCGTAATTCCACATCGGGAGGTCATTAAAGTCCCCCTCGAGGAGATAGCGCTCCGTTGTATAGCCATCGTTGTTGAGCACGACGACAATCGCCGACTTCTTGTAGCGCACCAGCGTACTGAGCTCGGTGCACGACATTTGAAATGCGCCATCCCCGACCAGGACGACCGGAAGGACCTCCGGACGGGCGAACGCAACCCCGACAGCCCCTGGGATCGCCGAGCCCATGCTTGTGTAATAGGCGGGTGAAAGGAATGCGTAGCTCGAGTGGATATGCAGGTCGCTTGCTCCAAACATCACATCGCCAACATCCGCAATCACCGCAAGCTTCTCAGACAGATGGTGGTTGATGGCGGACAAGAGGACAGCCGTCGTGATGGCCTTGCCGGTTTCCGGATTCCACTCTGGGAGAGGGAAGCCGCTCGGGACGCTTGGCTCCGGGCGTGGCGTGCCTGGAATTTGGAAGAGAGCATCGCAAAAGTCTTGGAAGCGAATCGCGGGGTAGCTATGTGAGCGGACGCGGATTTGGTCGATGGTTGCCTCGATGACCTGCGGCTTTTTGAACTTCGCGGGTTGGAAGTTGAGGGCCATGTCGGTCTTGATGTCACCTAGGAGGAGGAGGCAGTCGGAGTCTTCTACGAGTCGGATGGTTGCATCATTGGATGCCGTCCCGCCGTAAATGCCGGCGAAGAGCGGGTGGTCTTCATTGATGAGGGATTTGCTGTGGAGGGCGAGGGCGACCGGGATGCGGTGTGCTTCGGCGAACTTGATGAGCTTTTCTGAGAGGCCGCAGCGTGCAGTTTCGACGCCGGCGAGGATTGCGGGGCGCTGGCTGGTTGCAAGCCAGGTCGAGATTTCAGCGATACAGGCGGCGAGATCTTCGGGGTCGGTTGGGTTATCGGATGGTGGCATCGCGGATGTCAGAGCAGCATCCGGGATTTCCATTTTGACCACATCCCGAGGTATCTCTATATAGATAGGCCTGAGGTTTTCGCGCATCGCGCGGAATGCGGAATCGATGAGGCGTGGTGCTGCGGCAGGGTCATCGATGGCGACATTTGCGCAGGTTATCTCGGCGAAGAGATTTTGCTGGCTGTCGAAGGTGTTGACCATGTGGTGGAGGAGGAAGCCTTCGTGGCGCTCGGAGAGTCCGGGGGCGCCGGAGATGACGACCATCTGTGAGCGTTCGGCGAAGGCACACTGCACGGCATTAATGACTTTGCTGGCGCCGACGGAGTAGGTTACGAGGAGACATCCCGTGCCGGCGATGCGCGCGTAGGCATCGGCGGCGAAGCCACTGTGGTTTTCATCTGTGTTGTTGATGACATCGATGCGGGGATCATCCCAGCATTCGCGATAGAGGTCGAGGACATAGTCGCCAGGGATACCGAAGATGTGTCCGATGCCTTCATCCGCGAGGCGGTTGCGAAGAAACTCTCCAACGGTCATGTGAATTCTCCAACGGCGTTACGCAGCACACCCACCTTTGTCTGTACGGCGTACGCATATTGAGTGTACCCATTTCGGCTGGGATTGCGAATCTGCCGTTCGGCTTTGGTGATGCCTGTCTCGCTGGAAACGGGTATTCGCTTGCGCAGTGGATGCATCCCGTGCGTGCCGATGCCGCCGGGCGTTACAAAACGGGGCCTGTCGATGTTGGAATTGCCTCCTCATAAAACAAATCCTCCGCGTAGGGGAGGGCCGCTGTGCCCGCCCGCACAGGAAAACATAGCGCTTGGACGTTTTGATGGTGTCTGGCTCGCTGTGACGGGTTAGCCAATTCGCGCGGTGGATGCATCCGATGCGTGCCAATACCGACGGCCGTTACAAAACGTCTGTTGTGTGGTCCGGTTCGGCTCCTCTGCTGCCTCTCATTGAAACAAATCCACCGCGTAGGGGAGGGCCGCTGTGCCCGCCCGCACAGGAAAACATAGTGCTTGGACATTGATGATGTCTGACTCATTGGAATCGTGTCAACGCATCGCGTGGTGGATGCATTGCGTTCGTGCCGATGCCTCCGGGCGTTACGAAACGACTGACTTATTTTCGGTTCGGCTCGTTGGTTTCCTCTCATTGAAACAAATCCTCTGCGTAGGGGAGGACCGCTGTGTCCGCCCGCGTGTATCGGGATGTAAATATTCCGTAAATTGCGCCCGTGCCTACGAATGGCAGCAGGGAAGCCACTGGGCCAAATCGTGATTCGCCTGGCGACACGCACGTATCAGCTCCGGCCTCTGTAAACCTTCATTCCCACCCTAAAACAAGCACCATTTCAAAAGTTTACGATTTGTTACGGCAGCCACGGTGAAACTTTACGAAAGGTTACGGGTGGCTGCTATTTACATCCAAATCGCTCTAAACGATACTTTTACTGTCTGGTTACGGGCTTTCAAGTCCATTTTAGTCGCAGACAATCCACAAAACTCCAATGTTCAGCTGATGCAAATATACGGACATTCGATTCGAGGTAAGTAATGAAGACGCGTTTTCTAGGCACCGCCGGTACTGTCGCCGGACTGCTTTTGTGTATTGGCATAGCGCCGAATGTGTATGCTCAGACAGATTTTTTTGCTCAGTTTGGCGCGGGAGCGTCCTATACAGGTAGCTTTACTGCAGAATATTTATTCAAGCAATCGATGGTTCTGAACAGTATTGGCTTCTGCACTCGGGATACGGTGATGAAGGTAACTTCATATAGCATCGGAAGTGGAAGTCTTATCAGTGTGACGCCTGGAGCGAAAGATAGTAACGGTTTCCGGTGGTACGAATTTTCTGGTGGAGTTACGATCAACGCCGGAACGACATTATTCGTTCATTCTAACAGCTACGATATTACTGATACTGAACCAGTGCAAACTCCCTTCCATCTAACACAAGGTCCCTATAACTTTGCTTCCAATGTGATCGAGTACAAAGGGGCAACACCCACAGGACAAGGAATCAATACGGGCTATACCAACAGCAACATCCGCGTCTCCAACCCAGGCTCTAACGTCGCACCCGAGCCCGGCTCCTTCGCCCTGGCGCTGACCGGTGGCGCTGCGCTCATCGGCATTTGTGTACGCCGTCGCCGGAATGCTGGCTAGGTAACAATCCTCTGTGCGGGCAGGCCGGGACGCCTGTCCGTGCAGGGGGTTATTCGCGGTTTCGGGATGCGCAAGCAATGCGATACGCGCGGGCGGACACAGCGGTCCGCCCCTACGCGGAGGATTTGTACATTGTGGTAATCGGTTTTCCGATAAAGAAGAAGGTCCTGTAGGGGTAGGCTTCCACGCCTGCCCGCACCTCGAGTACACGTTACGTTAGAAGCGTAGCCAATTGTGGTGCATCCACTATCCAAACATCAACTAAATGTCGATACGCACGGGCGGACACAGCGGTCCGCCCCTACGCGGAGGATTTGTGTCATCGGACACACAGCTTTTTACGTGCGGGCAATCACCGCGCTCAACCGCAAGTTACGGCAGCTTGCTAAAGTCATAAACACAAAACTCATTGTTGTAATGCCCGGCGATCAACCCGCCTCCACGCGTGTTATAGCCAAACGGAACCGATGCACTAAACTCGCCCGTTTCGACGCCGCGGCCGAAAAATAGCGTTATATAGGTCAATGCAAGACTAGATGACTTTTCCTTGCTTGGCTGCATCAACGCCGTCAGGAGGCCATTGTCATTAATGTAAAACGAAATGATATTGTCCAAGCGCCTGTTGCCCAAAAAGCGCACCGTCAATGTGAGCGCAGTGTCCATCGCCGCCGTTCCGAAGCGATGGATCGATAGCGGCGTGTCCCCAGCGGGAGCTTGCTGGGTAACCGCGATGACGGCTAGCTTCCCAACCGCAAACGGATGCAGCGCAAAATTCGGGTTCTGAAGCTCAGTGTCCAGACATTCGCGGACATTGATGGCTCCACTCATCGCTGACAATGTCACCATCGTCGCAACCTTGCGACCCCTAAAGCCCGTGGTCGGCGATGGCAGGGGAGCGTACGCAATCACATCCCCTTGTGCATTCAGAGCACCGCGGACAGGAGCGCTTTCCGTACCCACGGCACCCGTGATATCCCGGGACCACAGCGTTTTGGATGCCTTATCAAAGGCCTGAATATGCCAATCCAGCCGCGTGCCCGCACTTGTTTTCACCGGCATGTGGCCGATCAGAAACACATGACCCTTGTCATCCGAAATAGCATCCGTGATCTGAAAGGCTTTCGGATATCCCATCAGCGGTGTCGGCGTGCTGGTGGGCGGACCCGGCGGAACATGCATCGTAATGCTTGTCTGCCGTCCGGCAGCGCTGGCAAAGGCATGGATTCCTCCCCGATGGTCGGTGGTAAGCCTAATCGGGAGCAGTGCGTTTCCATTTATAGCCTGAGGATGAAGCCGTTCAAAAAGGCGCTGGCCATCACGGTCAAACACACTGACAACAAGATAACTCCCTGCCGCTAACTTCAGTGCATTGTTTCGCCCAGCGCTAAGCACGGATGCGACATAAATCCGCCCGCTCTCCGTGCTGAGAAGCTGCTTTGGAGTGGTCTGAAGGCCTTTCGCATCCGTGAGCTTGGTAATCCACCGGGACTGCCCGGACTTTGTCAGCATCACCAGGATGGTTTGATGGTCGCCATTTGTCAGGAGTGCATTCCCAGCCGCGATCACAAGGTTCTTTGGCGTCATACCGATGGCCGTGGCGGCCGAGCGCTTCGTGCGCGGGTCGCTCAGCTGATACATCAGTTGATTGCTCAGAGAGGCAACCGGGTTATTGACGCTTGCACCGTGGGCGACGCGTAGCTGCTGCTTGGATGGTGTGCTAATGGAACCGAAGATGATCGGAATCGTGATCATCCCTCCGATAACCGCGGCTGCAGCAAAGCGTGGCAATGCTGTCCGGAGGTTGCTCGTTCGTGTCGGCACGGATGTTTGTTCAGGAAGTGCTTTGAACGGTAGGGCGGGTTCTCCGATGGCATACTCATCGCCAAGCTTGCGCAGCCGGATTTCGAAGTTGGATTTGACTCCTTGTGCCACGGGGTAAAGATATGCCTCTGCCTGCCACGTACGCCGGAGGACGGCGCGGCGTTGCTTATCGAAGTGCTCGCGGATGTCGAGAAACGCCGATGAATACGTGGGGAGGAGGACTTTGTCTTCGGCGATGGTGTCGAAGGCGGTTCCTGCCTCGAGAACTGCAAGGGCATCATCACTTGTGAGTGCAAGCCTCGCGAGGCTGCAGCATTGCTGATAATCGATGTCGATGTGATCCGTGTTGAGGGAAACATCTTCTTCGGTGATGAGAACAAAGCCATCAGGGATGATTGGTCCGATGGCATCGATGATGGATCGGCGCCATTTGAAGAGGAGCACGCTTCGGCTGGTCTTCTCGCTCAGTGGCCACACGACTTCTGTGAGCTCACCGCGTGCAATATGGCACTGGGGCGCGGTAGCAACGAGGCCGAGAACGAACCAAAGCTTGCGTGAGATTTCGAATGGGATGGGGGAACCACCGACAGTGAGTTCACATTTGCCGAGTAGTCGCAGAGCGGGACGCATCAGCATGTAGTCTACTAGTCAACATGCACATGAAATAGTTAAGGCGACCGTAAAAAATCGTAACTTTTTGTGATTTATCAATCAAATGGGCGGTTTCACAGGCTAAATCCGGTGCGCGTGGGACCATTTTGAACGAAGCCCAGCAATATTGCGGATGAGTACATTGATTGTCAAATGCCTGTGTGTAGTTGAGTCCTCGACGGACAATACCAGCGGAAATACGACTCAGATTACCCGTATTGTCCTGTAGGGGCAGGCTTCCACACCTGCCCGCGCCTAACAGCTCGTTGTCAATGTGAATGGATATCTGTGCGCATGCACGTTTGATGTGTATCCCGTATGTGCCGCTACCACCGGGCGTTACGAAACGACTGTTTTGTGTTTGGTTCGGCTTCTATGATGGCTCTCATCGAAACAAATCCTCTGCGTAGGGGCGGACCGCCGTGTCCGCCCGCACGGGTAAACATCACGTGTGGATTTGGTGATGATGGCTGACTCGCTGTGACTGGTTAGCTGCTTGTGCCGTGGACGCATCTCGTATGTCCCACTACCATCGCACGTTACGAAACGACTGACTTGTTTTTGGTTCGGCTTTTATGATGCCTCTCATTGAAACAAATCCTCTGCGTAGGGGCGGACCGCTGTGTCCGCCCGCGTGTATCGATACGGTTTTGCCATTTGTTGATGCCTATGCTGTGCT
>CAIRTT010000667.1 GCA_903881535.1 uncultured Armatimonadota bacterium | reverse complement strand
TGGATACAGCGACGGGCAAGGTTAGCGCGACATGGAAGGGCCACGGGGACACGGTACGCTCCCTCTGCTTCACCCCCGATGGCAAACGGATTATCGCGGGAGGTGGCGTGAGCGGCGCAATCGGGCAAGTCCGCGTCTGGGATGTTCCTTCATCGACAGAAACCCTCGTCTTCGGCGACCACACCGATATTGTCAACCAGGCAGCCATCAGCCCGGATGCAAACACAGTCATAACGGCAAGCTCCGACAAGTCGCTCAAGGTCTGGGAGCTCGCAAGCGGTAAGCTCCTCCAAACCCTCCGTGATCACGCTGATCAGGTTCTTGGCGTTGCGTATCATGCGAGCGGAAAGCACATCGTCTCGTGCGGCTTGGATAAGTCGTTCAAAACATGGGACACAACAAGCTGGAAGCGGCTTTACTCGGTCCCGGCTCACGATGATGGTATTTACAATATCGACATGACGCCATCGGGAAACCAAATCTATACAACCGGCGCGGACCGTCGCGTGCGTGTCTGGAACTTTGGAACCGAAGGTGCGGGCCATGTCCGTGATTTTGGACTTGGACAACCTGGATGGAGCGCGGCGATTGCCGGACAAAACCCGGTGTTAGTTTCTGGAGACACCCATATTAGAGCTTGGCGAATCTCGGATGGTGGCTCGCTAATCGATATCGACCTTGCATCCGATGTGATGTCGACCGCAATCTCAAATGACACACTCCTCGTTGCGGCTGGACTTTGGAATGGGGATGTCGTCATTGTGGATGTCGCATCCAAGGTCAAAAAATGGACGATTAGCACCAAGGGCGTTGGGCTTTAGCGATGAATGCATGCATGAATGTCCGTGTCGCTGCTGCACTCATTACTCTCGCTGGTGCTGGGCTCGCTGTAAATCCAGCAGCTGCGCAAACCCTCCGGCCGCGCGTGCAAAGCTATCACCAGCTGCGCTGCGCCCGCGGCGGCGAAGCTATCATCCGTATTTCAGGCGTGCAGTTTGGCGCTGCCACTGGGGCATCGATCAACGTACCGGGCATCACCGTTGTAACCGTGACTGCCGAAGGCAACCCTGCCCGTAACCAATCCGGCACGGCGGTGGTAAAGCTAAACATTGCCGAAAATGCCCAGATCGGCAGTTTCCCGCTTCGCGTCGCCACGCAATTCGGTGTCTCCGACCCCATCATGGTCGTCGTCGAGCCCTACCCCGAAGTCCCCGAAACCGAACCGAACAACACCCGCGAAGCGCCAGGGGCCCTCAAACCCGGAACAACGGTTACAGGCACGATCGACAGTCTAAATGACATCGACACCTACCAACTCCAAATCGAAAAAGGCGAGACCTGGGTGGTCGACACCGTCGCTGGACGTATCGGATCGCCGCTTGTCCCAAGCATCCGCATCACGAATGCCGCCGGCCGCGAAGTCGCCTTCCAGGACACTCTCGCGAACGCCGACCCACGAACTGTCTTCACTGCACGCGAATCCGGGACTTACTTTGTCACGATCCGGGATGCCCGCTACAAAGGCGGCGGCGACTTCCGCTACCGCGTCACCGCGCACAAACACGCATCGGCGACCGGTG
>CAIRTT010000666.1 GCA_903881535.1 uncultured Armatimonadota bacterium | reverse complement strand
TGTTGATGGTTTGACATGGCAGGTGCTTGGCAGCCCATTCCGGATGGTCTTTCAGCTCCGCACATTTCAAGGAGTCCGCTACGGTCTCTTTGCGTACAACACGCTTGGAAACAGCGGAGGCCGAGCGGACTTCACAAACTTTACAGTGCACGAGCCAGCGCCACGGGGAACCATGACTCCAATACCGTATGGACAGGCCGTGCGTATCGAAAATGCGACATCCGGGCACACGCTCGCCGCATCCGGGCAGCGTTTGATTAGCATTCCAGCGAGCAATGACAACGGCACAAGTTTTAGAATTACCGATGTTAAAAATGGTCGTGTCGCCCTCCAACATGTCAATACAGGCGGCTTTGTGACCGTTTCCGGACTGGGAAATGCATCAAACATCAGCCTCCAAAAGTCACGCGCCGGGGACCGACAAGCCTTTCAGTGGACGGAGACCATCCATGGCGACATCATGCTGCTGAGTGTCTCCGGACATCGGAATCTGCAAGTCCTCCCAGATGGCAGTGTAAGCATCGTGGCGGATGGCACAACCCACGACAACAAGAATGGCGCGCGGCTCCGCATCATGCAAGTGGGCGATGGAACGGATGCCTAAAGAATCTGGCATCTGAAACAGGACGGATGAGGGATAATCCCGGGTGTGATACAAGCAAATATCCGGGATTATGGCCTGAAGCCGTACGTTCGTACATCGCATAGCCTCCCCCACACCGAAGACAAACCCTGGACCCTAACCTGTAAGCTCCCTTACAACTGCCATTTTCAGCACTGGCTGGTCATCGACAGCCCGGTTGGTGGGAAGCTGACATTCAAGTCCACGAATCCGCTGGTGCTTTATTTGACTCCGGCTGAGACGACCACGTTTGGGCCGGGCAAACAGACAATCGAGGCCAAAAACTGGGTCAGCGGCGAAGGGGCGACCTACCAGATTCCTGCTGGCGTAACCGTTCACGCTGCGCAGTACCGCGAAACCGGCTTTGACTGTGACTTTGCGGGTAGCTTTTCCTGTGATGACGCTGACTTCACAACCCTTTGGCAGAAAGCGGCGCGTACGGCTTACATTTGCATGCGCGATCACTTCTACGACTGCCCGGATCGTGAGCGTGTGGGCTTTTGGGGGGATGGCACGCCAGAGCTAAACCAGTGCTTCTACGTTTTCGACCCGCGTGCGCATTTGCTGGCCCGCGATCTGGTAACCCGCAAGCTTGAGCCAAAGTTCTATCCGGGTCAGCACTTGGAATTCCTGGGTGGGTATGGGCTGTGGTTTTACTACATGCACACGGGCGACATCGATGCGATGCGCCGCATTTACATCCCGACCCGCACCTTCCTCTTCGAGACCTACCAGTTTGGCAAGCGCACCTGGTTTGACTGGGGTAAGGAAAATAAGGACATCGCGGTCATCGAGACCTGCTTCTACTACGACTGCCTTGCGACACTGCGGAAGATTGCTGCGCTCACTGGCCACGATGCTGACATCCCACAAATTGATGCCAAGCGCACTGCTATAAAGGAAACGTTTGATGCTAAATACTGGAAAAGTGGCGTTTACCAGTCAGCGCAAGTAAAGGTTCCGGATGACCGTGCGAACGCGATGGCGGTGAACTGCGGGCTAGCATCCGAGGACAAGTGGGAGCCGATTTTCGCGAATGTGCTCTCTAAGCAGACTTTTTCAAGCTGTTTCTTTGACCGCTGGGTGTTTGAGGCGATGAGCAAAATGGGGCGTGA
>CAIRTT010000665.1 GCA_903881535.1 uncultured Armatimonadota bacterium | reverse complement strand
TATTGACCTCGCGGATGGTAAGTATGACCGGTAGTCCACAAACATCATCTGGCTGGCACCATTTTGTTTACCTGCAACCAACTTAGTGTAATACTAACCACGATATGACAGATAGATTCACAGACACCATCGACATGCAAAATTCAGTATCTGAATTTCTGGATGTATACAATTCACGGCCGATCAAAGAAAATGCTGGTGGTATGGGAGTCAATCACAGCTGGGCATTGTGGTTCGTACTTCGACATGTAAATCCTTCAGTCGTAGTCGAATCTGGTGTCTGGAAGGGGCACTCAACTTGGTTGATTCATACGGCACTTCCCAATGCCAAGATTTATTCTTTTGATGTCTCATTTTCTCGGCTTGAGTACAAGTGTCCTGCTTCTACATACATAGAACGTGACTGGTCCCTTTTCGATTGGTCGAATGTTGACCTCTCTAATTCACTAGCCCTATTTGATGATCATCAAAACTGTTACAACCGGTTGATTCAGGCTTATTGGTACGGTATTCGACATGCAATCATCGAAGATAACTATCCGACGGGGCAAGGGGATTGTTATTCACTAAAGCAAGTGATTGCACGTTCTGGTGCACCAAAGATCCAGATGAGTGCAAATAGCCGCAAACGTCTTGGACGTGAGCTGTATTATTCGATTCAGGAGCGTCTGTATCAATATATCGGTCATCATCAGCACCGGGTTATTTCTCCGAATGACTATGATTCTGGCAATTTACAACAGCGACTCGAACATTATCAGATTATGCCTCCGCTGAATGTAGGAAAAGAATCGATGTACGGGCATCCATGGACCGGAGAGTATGCACGTCCAGAAGAGATTGCTCCTGATGACCCTAAACTTCAACAGCTTGACCGGGCATACAACTTTATGACTTATGTCAAAATGAAGTAAGTACGACCGCTAGCCCTTCACCCCACCAACGCTGATTCCCTTGACAAAGGTCTTTTGCGCGATTGCAAAGACAGCAATCATTGGGATTGTCATCAGCGTTGCGGCAGCCATCATGAGGTGCCACTGCGACTGATGACGGCCCTGAAAGGCCTGGAGCCCAAGAGCCAGCGTAAACTGGTTCTCATCATGAAGGTAGACCAGTGGACCCTGAAAGTCTGTCCAGGCATCCATGAATGCGAACATCGCCACCGTCGCAAGCGCCGGTTTTGCTAGTGGCGCAACAATCCTCCAGAAGATAGCCCATTCTGTACAGCCATCTAGGCGGGCGGCATCCGAGAGCTCGGCCGGAATCCCTCGGTAGAACTGTCGTAGTAAAAAGATACTGAACGCATGCCCAAAGAATGCGGGCACAACCAGCGGCGCTATTGTTCCGTTCCAGCCAAGTGTGCGGAACCAGAGGAAGATTGGAAGCAATGTGGCCTGCGCCGGGAGCATGATTGTCGCGAGCATTACGATAAACAGCGGCTCGCGCCACTTCCATTGCACACGGGAGAACCCATAGGCTGCGATCGCACTGCTAGCTACACGCCCGATTACCGAGAGCACACAGATTATAAGCGTGTTACGCGTATACAACCAGAAGGGGAAGGCCTCGATCGCATCTGTGTAGTTTTTCCACTGCGGGACCTTAGGGATCCAGACCATCGTTGGTGTCATGATGGCATCTTGGGACTTCAGGCTCGTCGAAACCATAAACGCAAATGGCACCAAGAAAATGACCCCAAGGCCAATCAAAATCAGGTGGCGGAGGAAGAGAGCGGCGAAACGCTTCATGAGCCCTTCTCCTCCTCGTAGTACACCCAGCGGGCACTCGTTCGGAATAGTATGGCCGTTGCAACAAGTGTGATCACAAAGAGAATCCAGGCCATCGCGCTTGCGGTGCCCATCCGGAAGTTCTCAAAGGCATCCTTGTATAGCTGTAACGCATAGAACAGCGTTGACTTGTCGGGACCACCTTTTCCATCTGTCATGATAAACGCCTGCGCAAAGTACTGGAATGTCCCAATCATCCCCATAATCGCATTGAACAAAATTACTGGCGAAATGGCGGGAATCGTCACATGCCAGAGCTTTCCAAAGCCTTTTGCGCCATCCAGCTCGGCCGCTTCGTGCAGGCTGGGCGAAACCCCTTGGAGCGCCGCGAGATAGATAATCATCGACCCACCGACACCCCAGAGGTCTGCCAATATGATCGCCGGCTTTGACCAGAGCGGGCTCTGGAGCCACGTTGGCCCTGCTACATGGATACTTCTCAAACCTTGATTGATAAGGCCGTATTCAGGGTTGAGCAGCCATCGCCAGAGGAGGGCGCTAGCGACATACGGCACGATGCTCGGGAGGAAGAGGACCGTGCGGTAGAAGGTCATCCCCTTGACTTTTTGATCGAGCAGCAGTGCGAGGGCAAGTCCGAGGATCAGTGCAACGGGTAGCTCGAGGAACAGAAAAAGCGTGTTGCCAAGGGTCGGCCAGAAGTAGTCTTTGTCGCCTAGTAGCTGAATGTAGTTATCGAGGCCAACAAACTTTGGCGGCGTCAGGACGCGGTATTCAGTAAGGCTAAGTCCAAAAGTCACGAGAACGGGGCCGAGCGTGAAAACCAGAAACCCGAGCAACCAAGGGCTGACAAAGGCGATTCCAAGGCCAGTTCTGTCGCGCACGCCTATGCCCGGCCTTTGGTGTAGCTGTCGAGTGCGCGCTGCATGCGGGATTGTACGCCAGCAAGGGCAGCTGCTGCGCTTTCATGCCCATAGCGCACACTGTCCACAGCATTAACCAGCTCGGTTTGGTATTCGCCGGCTATAGGCATCGGGGGGAAGTGCACATTCTTGGGGCTTGCAGCAAGG
>CAIRTT010000664.1 GCA_903881535.1 uncultured Armatimonadota bacterium | reverse complement strand
GTCGAGACATCCGGTGGCTGGTTTTCCCACGATGACCTCGCACGCCACAAAACCCGCATCCTCCCACCACTTGCCGGGCGTTACCGTGACCTGATTGTGCACGGGCAACCGCCGCCAAGCCAGGGGATGGTCCTCATCGAAGAGCTACTCCTCGCGGATGGCTATCCTCTTGCAGATCTCCCCGATGCGCAGCGTACCCACCTCCTGGTGGAGGCCAAGAAGCTTGCCTTTACCGACCGAAACCGCTTTCTCGGTGACCCGGAATGGCGGGATATTGCGGTTGAACAGCTCTTTGACACGATGTATATCTCTAGGCGCCGCGCTGAGATCGATCCGTTTCTTGCCGCTGGAACACATGTCGCACTCCCGAATGAAGGGTCGGATACGACGTACTTTGTCATCGTGGATGATTCCGGTGATGCCATTTCGTGGATTCAAAGCATCTTCCACAACTTTGGCTCTGCGTGGATACCGGCGGGCACAGGCGTGCTGTTCAACAACCGGCTGACGGGTTTCTCCCTTGACCAAATGTCACCAAACTGCATCGCGCCCGGAAAGCGTCCGGCGCATACACTGAATGCATGGCTCGCGACGCATCTGGATGGCCGCTTGGCCTATGTGGGTGGTACACCCGGCGGCCACGTGCAGGTTCAGACGAATCTCCAGCTGCTCGTGAATGCCGTCGACCTCAAAATGGATGTTCAACAAGCAGTGGAAGCACCGCGATGGCAGCACCTCAGCACGGCTGGCGCATTGAGCAATGAAGAGACCGGAGATGGCATCCTTGAGATTGAAAACCGAGTGGATGAAAGCATCGTTACGGCACTAAAAGAGCGTGCGCACGATGTACGCCTTATTGGCCCTTGGGCACATGGTTCTGCGGCGCAGCTGATGCAGGTTTTGCCTGATGGGGCGTATGCGTTTGGTTCGGATCCCCGTTGTGATGGCCAAGCGGCCGGGATGTAACCGCTGAAAAGTGCTCATCAAGCACATTGGAAATGCACCCGTTCAAACGAATCATCCACTAAATATGTCGGTTTCGGGGCGTAACGGCGTGAATTCAAGCCCCGGAAAACTGTAAACTCTACCCTTGTGCGTGTGCAGTGTTGCAGGCCACAAAGAGGTGGTTTTTCTTGTCTGTTGATCAAAGCTGGTTTGTCAAGCCAAAAGGCACCCGAAATCGCACCAGTGCAGGTGGCATCATTGTTCGCTCTGAAAATGGGCGCTGGCTCATAGCACTTGTCCGCGGCGAGGGGGATGGCGAAGGCTATGTCCTCCCTAAAGGCGGTGTTGACAAAGGCGAAACCCTCGAGCAGGCAGCACGCCGCGAAATTTGGGAAGAAGCCGGGTTTTCCCAGCTATCCTTCATCAAGAGTCTGGGCAAAAAAAGTCGTCTCAGCTTTGACCGACGCCGGTGGATTACAACCTACTACTACCTCTACACAACGACTCAGGTAAACCCCATTCCAACCGATCCGCACGTCGCCTACGTGACCGAATGGTTTCCGGTCTCCGGTCCGCTACCAATGCTTTTCTGGCCTGAGCAACAGGAGCTCCTTATCGATACGCTTTCGGCAATCGAAGGAATCGTGCACCCAGTCCACAAACCTGCGTAACCTCTAGCGGAATGTTGCGCCGTTACGTGGCGTGCGCGAAACCAGCCATCGGGTATAACCAATTGAAAGCGACGCATTCACAATGCCCCCTTACGTACGCAAATACCTCATCGATCACGCCCTGAATGCAAGCCCGGGGATCATCTCCCGCTTTTGCGCGAACATCCCGGATGCAATCGCAGACCAGGATCAGGGCCCCGACCGCTTTACGTTGCGTGAAATTCTTGCGCACCTCTCCGACTGGGAGCCAATCTGGCTTGAGCGTATTCAGCGCATCGTGCAGGAAGACATGCCCGTGCTTCCAAACATCGATGAAGGTGAAATGGCAGTTCAAAATGCATACGCAACCATCCCGGTGGAAATTAGCATCGAAAACTTTACAACCGGACGCGCATCACTAACAGCGTATTTGGCATCCCTTCCAAACGATGCCTTTGAGCGCAGTGGCATCCGCCCGGAAGTCGGTACGATTACAGTCAAGGACATCGCCACCCTCGTCCTTGCACATGACACGTATCACATCGCGCAGCTGGCACAGTACACAGCCACTCCTGAGAGTGCCAACTAGCCAAAACCCGTTTTCTTGCAGACAGACAGGACATCGCATTTGTGAATATTGTCATCGCCGGTGGGTCCGGCCTCGTAGGCTCCGCGCTCATCCCAAAGCTCCAGAACCAAGGCTACTCCGTGGATATCATCACGCGGTATCCCGACCAGCCGATGCCGATGCCGAATGTCCGCTACTTCCACTGGGATGCTGAACACACCTGGCACCCGGCCGTTGGCGCTGCGAGTGCGGTGATCAACCTCACGGGTGCGAGCATGGCGGGCGGTACGTGGACGGATGCTTACAAACAGGAAATCCGTGACAGCCGTGTGCGAACAACCCAGATGCTGGTCGAAGCGCAGCCACGTGTCCTTCTGCAGGCATCTGCGGTTGGGATTTATGGTGATGGCGGGGATGGCATCCTCACCGAGAGCAGCCCGGTAGGCAAGACTTTCCTCGCGGATGTCGCACGTGAATGGGAGACGGCAGCAAGTGCCGCGCGCGGAACCGGAAGCCGTGTCTGTTGCTTCCGTATCGGGCCAGTGCTGTCACGCGATGCCGGGATGTTGCAGGCACTCATCAAACCTCCGATGCTGCCTTTTTCCCCGTACACCCTTGGCCTTGGCGGCCCGCTTGGCCCCGGGACGCAGTGGGTTCCGTGGGTACATATTGATGATGTTGTCGGGATGTTCATCGCAGCCATCGAGGAAGAACAATGGTCGGGTGCCGTGAACACGGTTGCGCCAGGCTGTTCAACGATGAAGGAAATGGCGATTGCGATTGGACGTGAGCTGCGAAAGCCAGCGGCGCTTAAGGTGCCATCCTGGGCGCTAAAGCTGCTCCTTGGCGAGTTCGCGGATGCGCTCCTCGTCAGCCAGCGCGTGTCGGCCGAGCGTGCTAAGTCGCTTGGTTACGCGTTTGCATTCCCGGACATTGCCAGTGCGCTCCGTAACTTGATGCACTCATAACGCGTTACATCCGAATGCCTGATGTCGGCAGCGGCAAAGTCATGCTTGCAAATGCCTGAGCAAACAGAGTGTAATGTGGCATGAAGCTCCTTGCAGGCAACGCTGCCATCGGGTTGACACTCTTCCTCGCCGCCGGGACGGCCGCCATCGCCATCGCCCAGCCACCCGCCGGGTCGCAAGCGGGTGGTGCATCGCGCGGGTTGGCAGTTCCCAAGCGTGTCAGCTACCGCTCCGATGTGCTTCCAATCCTGTCTGTCAAATGCTTTTCGTGCCACGGCCCGGATGATGCTGCGCGTAAAGCAGGCTTGCGTCTCGACACGCCGGCTGCTCTCAAGCCGGCCGCAAGTGGCTTCGCAGCCATCATCCCTGGCAACCCACTCGCAAGTGGCGTTGTTAAGCGGATCACGCTGACTGGTGGAAGCCTGCAAATGCCGCCTGCAGAAACAGGGCATCCACTCACATCTAAAGAAATTCAAACCATCACGGAATGGATCAAGTCCGGTGCCAAATACGAGCAGCACTGGGCTTTCATCGCACCGAAGCGCCCTTCGCTGCCGACATCACAGCTGGGAAAAGCGTGGAGTTCACATTCGGTTGATGCGTTTGTCTATGCCGGGATGTCACGTTTCGGCCTTCAGCCAAGCCCAGACACCGACAAGCGTACCCTCTTGCGCCGCGCTGCTCTGGACCTTACGGGCATCCCGCCAACGCCGGATGAGATGAAAGCATTTGTCGCCGATACCCGCCCGGATGCCTATGCACGCCAAGTGGATCGCCTCCTCGCAAGCCCCGCTTACGGTGAGCACTGGGCCCGCGTATGGATGGACCTTGGCCGCTACGCGGACTCAAAAGGCTACGAGAAAGACCTTGGCAGGAGTATTTGGCGGTGGCGTGACTGGGTAACAGATGCCTACAACTCCGATATTCCGTATGACCGCTTCTCGATGCTGCAGCTGGCGGGAGATTTGCTGCCGGATGCATCCGAGGAAGACAAAATCGCAACGGCTTTTCACCGGAACACGCCAACAAATGATGAAGGCGGCACGGATGATGAAGAGTTTCGGACGATTGCCGTAAAGGACCGTGTTGATACAACGGGTCAGGTGTGGATGGGCCTTACATTTGGCTGTGCCAAATGCCATACGCACAAATACGATCCGATTACGCAGACGGATTACTACCGCTTCTACGCGATTTGGAACCAGACCGAGGATGCGGACCGCTACGATGATGGCCCGACCATCAGTGGCCCGACGGCTGGTCAAAAATCGGAGCTGGTCAAGCTGGAAGCATCCCGCAAGGCGCTCAATACCGAACTGCACTCCAAAGGTACCGTGCATGAGACTGCATTCCGTAGTTGGAGTGATGCACAGAGTACACAAGGCGTTTGGCGACGCATCGTGCCGTCAGGTGTGACGACGACCAACGGGGCCAAAACAACGCAGCGACCGGATCGGTCAATTGTTGTAAGCGGCCCGCATGCGCGTACCGAAGCCTTCACAGTAACGCTGCCACTCGAGCAGGAGACATCCGCGATCCGACTGGATATCCTCAAAGACAAATCACTCCCAAACATGGGGCCTGGACGCGCTGGTCATGATCAGAATGTCGTGACGAGTGAAGTGGTGCTGCAGGAGAAGACTACAAGCGGAGCGCTTCTTCCGGTGCGCATCGTGGCTGCAAAAGCCGATATCGAGCAGGGTGGCTGGCCGGCGGAAGATGCATTCGATGGCAAGCCCAGCTCAGGGTGGGCATTTTCACCTGAGAACAATCGCCAGCATGCAATCGTGTTTGATCTCGAACGCTCCATTGGAGCTGGCAGCCAGCTGATCGTAAAGCTGGAATTTAATCACCCAGAGCTCTCAGTCGGATGCTTTGCGCTTTCAACGGCAACAACGCGGCAGACAGCGAAGGCCGTCCAGCAACCAGGCATCGCTGAGCTCCTCCTCGTCCCGGATGTCGAACGCACATCGGAAATGCAAGAGTTTATCGACACAGCATTCCTGTCCACGTACCTAAATGGCGCATCATTTCTCACACGTTTGAACCAGATCAAGACTGATGAGAAAGCGCTGCGTGACACCTTCCCGAATACGCCAATCATGCGCGAGCTCAATAAAAAGGAGGCCCGGGTTACCAAGTTACATAACCGCGGCAGCTTTTTGGATCAGGGCACCGTTGTGACAGCTGCTTTACCGGGGATGTTTGGCAAGCCTGCGGTGGCAAATCCATCCCGTCTGGATGCCGCTAAGTGGCTTTTCTCGCCTGAAAACCCATTGACAGCACGGGTTGCCGTCAATCGCATTTGGGCACGTATCTTCGGCCGAGGGCTGGTCGAGACAGAAGAGGACTTCGGAACGCAGGGCGGCCAGCCTAGCCATCCAGAGCTCTTGGATTACCTCGCAATAAGCTATCGGGATGACCTGAAGTACTCCCAAAAAGCACTTCTCAAAATGTTAGTGACCAGCCG
>CAIRTT010000663.1 GCA_903881535.1 uncultured Armatimonadota bacterium | reverse complement strand
AGTGCGTTGAGCGCTGCCCAGACACTGTTTGGGAGAGCGGCGGACCCGAGCGGCCATTTTGGCGTATCGCTTATCACGCAGCGTTTTATACACATCTCTACCTGATGCCAACCGAGCACGACTTCGTGGCCTGGGAGAAACATTTTGACAATGCAGCATCCTTGTGGGGGAAAGATAATACTCCCGTCGATGCGTATGCGAAAGCTGATTTAGTTGTGTACATCCAGTCAGTGTCCGATGCAGTTGGTGAGCGCCTCGATGCGATCGACCTTGATGCAGAAACCTCCGGGTTTCACTGGTACAACATCCCGAAACTGGATCACATCCTCCTGAACCTCCGGCACCTCGCAATACACGTCGGCCAGCTTCAAGAGCTGCTCTACGCAGAGGGGGTAGACCTCGATTGGATTAGCCTGCGGTAAGGTTAGGTGACCGTTTTGTTGCCACGATGACGGCGAACCCGAGATATGTCCGGTAACCATCCAGCCACATCGCACGGTGTTTCTCCAGCTGCTCCGCGTATCTCGCAAAGTCAGGGTGGTTTGGGTTCTCCCGAAGCCAAATCACTCTGGATGCGCACCAGGCAATCTCAAACGCATCCCATTCAGCGAGTGTGGATGCCCGAAAACCTGTGATAGCAAAGCCGGATTCAGTGACCAAATTGCGAAGCGATATCTCAGTTGGCAAGCCGTCTTGAGTCGTACCAAGGGCATGGCATGCAGCATCGGATGGTGAGTTTTCCCAATACGGCACGCCGATGATCAGCTCTCCTTCCGGCCGTAACGTCTGCTCAAATGACGTCAGTGCATCTTCCAAACATGCCCAAGCGTGCGTCGAGCCCATGCAAATCAGCACATCGCTATGTTCTGTTACCTGGGTGCAGTCAGCAACGGAAACTGAGATTCGCTCTTCGTTGGCAAATGTCGCCACCACTGCAGTAGCGTGCTCAATCAGGAGCTGGTCACTGTCGTAACCGGTCCCTGTGCTTTGCGGCAGGTGCAACACGATATCAACGAGTAGCTGTCCCCAGCCGCACCCGAGATCTATGACATGTGGCTTTTCTCGAACCGTGAGCGCCCTGCAAAGCCATGCGACGCAGTTCGGTGAAAGGGGAGCGTTGTAATCACACGTCGCAAACAACTGCGGAGCATTGGACATCGCTATCTCCCCGCGATGTGCTCTATCATCCGCTTGAAGTCCGCCGTTCGGGAAATCGTAAGCTCACGCTTGCGCAGTGCCACCAGCATCCCCTGCATCGATCCACCACGTGCATCGATATCGCCTGTGAGTAACGCATCGGCATCCCGATAAGCAAGCCACGCTCGCTGCGCGGTTAGCAACTTTGTACGACTCTGTTTGTCAAGCTTAACTTGCAGCTGTTTATAGGTAGTATTTAGGTTGCGGTCGGCTTGTTCGAGAGCCGTAACTGCACTACGGGTCATTTCTAACTGAGTTTGCATATGTGTAATGTACGCTTCCTAGCTTCTGCTGTAAACCCATCGTGATTCGTTTCGTAAAAGGGTAGCAGTTACGGGCAAGGGCGGCTATTGTTGGATTGCGTAATCGGACACGGTTGAGTGATGTGCGGGAGGCGGATGGCATGGATGACCGAGAGGCAGATAATGCCCTGTTGGATGAGCTGGTAGAGCTTGGCGTCGATTTGGCGCGTCCCAGGGAAACATGTTTTAACTTTGTGTTCAGTGGTCAAAAGGAAGCGGATGCGTTAGCTGCACGCCTCACCGATGCTGGCTATGAATGCGAAGTCACCGAGCTCAAGCCGAACATTGTTGTACGGCTGTTCAAAAAGTCCGAGTGGCTTGTGCTGGCAAT
The DNA here is from genome assembly GCA_903881535.1 of uncultured Armatimonadota bacterium. Lineage (GTDB taxonomy): Bacteria > Armatimonadota > Armatimonadia > Armatimonadales > Armatimonadaceae > CAIRTT01. Next base: position 129 of record CAIRTT010000663.1, on the reverse strand, counting down.
AAAGGTGATGGCTGTTGACTGCTACATCATCAGCGAGCTGCGAACGGAATTCAATGCCATCCTTGCCGAGTCTGGCGGTGTCTACGATGGCTGGGAAGTTGAAGTCTTCCCGGAGGAGCAGAAGGCTTT
>CAIRTT010000662.1 GCA_903881535.1 uncultured Armatimonadota bacterium | reverse complement strand
CGGAACAAAGTCATGCAATGTGTCAGATGCTGCATGCGCTCCTGCAAAGCCCTTGCCAGAACGTATCCACGCTAGGAAGCCTTCCTTATCAGGGAGCGGCAATGAGCCCGTCGTGGATGCAAAGAAAACGCCATCGTACTTCTTGAGCGCTTCCACTGTCATTTTTTCAGCCATGTCGGCATCCGTGCGGACATAGTCCACTTCGAACTTGCCAGACTTCTTGCCAAGCTCAGCGATGATTCGCTCAGCAACCGGAATCGAGTCTGCATGGCGGAATCCTTTGGTCACGGTAACGACCAGTAATTTCTTCGGTCCTGAAGCAACGGCAGAGCTCATTGTGATGAGTAATGCGACGGCACCCGCGATCAGCTTGTTCATGGTTTTCCCCCCTGCGTCATTGCACAGTTACACCAACACAAAGTATAGCCCTGTGATGTTTCACAGGGCAAACGGCCATAGGGTAATTTCGGCTACAAAACCGGTCAACTCAAGCACATTTCCGGTTAGGTCGTGTATTAAAGTTATCTGTTGGGACAGCATACCCGTTGGGAGAGGGTGTGGAGGTAGGCTACACTCGTTGCCGATGAAGCTGTCTTACGCATATCTATCCCTTGCCCTGTTGGCTGTCGCTGGCTGTCAACCCATGGGGCATGGAGTACGGCAGATGATGTTTCAGAAGGACATCTATCTTCATATCCAGCCCACCGATTTCAAGGAAACCAACCGCAGATCGATTCACGTTCTCCCACACACCTGGGTCACCATCAAGCGTGTTTCTGCCGTTCTTTCGGATGGCACTGTCGTCCCATGCCGAGACTTCCAGCCCGGAGCGTTTGAGCTGATCCAAGATGATGACAGTGCGCAGCTTGTCGGGACGTTGTCGTTGCCCACGCCGGATGTCGCCGAAGTGACCGTCGTAATCGGTCAAACGGGCCAATGCACTGGAGCTGAAGAAGCATCCTTAAGCCCATGCAGCCTCGCGGCCAAGCAGTCAACCGATCATGCTAAAATGCCCGCCGATGAAATCGCACTGCACTACACCCTCCCTAATAGGGACCGCGAAAGCCCAAAACTTGTTCTTCAATTGGAAACGGACAGAACCAAGGAGCTGCCCGCAACTCCCATCCCGGTGATGCTCACCAGCAGCGGAATCCTCCCCGCATCAGTTGATGCCATCGAAACTCCCTGGCTGTCCCTCTCGCCAGTGGCGAATGGCACGACGAAGAGCCTGCCGTACGCGTTGTCATACGCTTTGGAATTCCTAAAAACACCCAGCATCCTCAAGGGAACCATCGATCCCGAGACAAAAACATTTACACCAACCCTTATTCTCGACTTGGGAGATCCAGCGCGCATCGTAATAGGAGGAACTGTTGTGCGTCTGGATATCGCGAAAAAGACCTTTCAGTTACGGGTCGATGACACCAGCGATGGCAAGTCTTACGCAACACTTTATTTCCGCGTGGATGACCAGACATCGTATGGATTTTCTGGAAGCCTGCGGCAAGCGCCT
>CAIRTT010000661.1 GCA_903881535.1 uncultured Armatimonadota bacterium | reverse complement strand
TGCAACGATGACCCGGCTGATGCAAGCGCTGCGCCGACAAGTACGGCTATCAACGCGCGTGGGAGACGGAACTCCATCACAATCGTCGATGCGACAGCGTTATCTGATCCGCCGCTAAATAGCTTTAGGATGTCTGTCAGGGGTACATTGGCATCCCCGACGACGAGCGATACCACAAAGACTCCGCAGAGAAGAATGAGTAACCCAGCGGTCAGGATGCCCGGGTATTTTCGCAACTTGCTCAGTTCCCGGATGCGAACAGCCACGCAATGGCATCCCAAACACGGACTTCAAGGGTGTCAACATTGCATTCGGCATCTATAAGTTTTATGCGCTCAGGATTGGCCGCCGCCGCCGCCAGATAGCCATCGCGGACCTTGGCATGGAAACTGGATGCTTCCATATCGAGGCGGTTGACATCCCCGCCGCCCTCGCGCCGCGCTTTTCCAACCTCGACAGGAACATCCAGCAATACCGTGCAATCCGGCATCCGGCCCTTGGTCGCAAATGCATTCGCAGCCGTGATGAAGTCGACGGACAGCCCGCGGCCGTAGCCTTGATACGCGATGCTGGAATCAATAAATCGGTCACAGAGAACCACGGCACCGGTAGCAAGCGCTGGTTCGATAACATCCGCGACGTTTTGCGCACGGCTTGCTGCGAACAGCAAAAACTCGGCTTCGGGTGTCATTGTGTCATGGAGGAGCATCGCGCGAACCTTCTCGCCCACCGCATCCCCTCCGGGTTCACGGGTCCGGACAACGGTATGCCCGAGCAGCTCTAGACGCCGCTGAAGCAGGTTTGCCTGCGTTGTTTTACCGGCACCATCCGGTCCCTCGAGAGTGATAAGAATTCCTGTAGCCACGCCGTATTCTACAAGCGTATTTTGCCTGCCCGGCATTGGCGTAATTCTCTCAATGGTTTGACTGCATTAAACGGCTATAATGCGCCAAAATACCATGAAGCCACTAACCACTGTTTTAGCATTGACTGCGGGCGTTTTGATGCTGGCGACGGTTGCGCAACCAAAGCCACTTGGGCAGGGTACCGACCAGCATTTTGAGGCAAAAGTCAGACCCATTCTGCTCGATAACTGCATCGCCTGTCATGGCCCAAAGCAACAGCTGGGCAATCTTCGGCTTGACCACGCGATCACATCGGATCAGGCCGCGAAGGTTGCCGCTACGGTCCACTACGCTGGAACCATTAAGATGCCTCCGGCTGGCAAGCTTGCAGATGCGCCTCGTGAAACGCTGGTTGCTTGGGCAAAAGCCGGTGCGCCATGGCCAAAGGCCGCGGCAAAACCGGCGGCATCCCCTGCCAAATTCTGGGCCTTTCAGCTTCCAAAGCTGCCTGTCCCTCCTAAAGTTCGAAGCAAGACGTGGGGGACATCCCCGATTGACCGCTTTGTCCTCGCGAGCCTTGAAGCAAATGGCCTTAAGCCTGCTGCACCTGCCGATAAGCGGACGCTCATCCGGCGGGCGACGTTTGACTTGACGGGGCTTCCACCAACACCTGCGGAAGTGGATGCCTTCCTAAAGGACACCAAAACGGGTGCGTTCGAGCGCGTGATCGACCGGCTTCTGGCAAGCCCAGCTTACGGTGAGCGGTGGGGGCGTCACTGGCTGGATGTCGCACGCTATGCGGATTCCAATGGCGTTGATGAAAACTTGGTTTACATTAATGCTTGGCGCTACCGCGACTATGTCGTTTCGGCGATCAATGCGGATAAGCCTATCAATCGGTTCTTCCACGAACAGCTTGCGGGAGATCTTCTGCCGGATGCGGGTCGGGATGGCATCATCGCCACCGGTTATCTCTCGCTTGGCCCGAAGATGCTCGCTGAGGATGATCCGGTAAAGCAGGAACTGGACATCATCGATGAGCAGGTCGACACGCTTGGCAAGACATTTATGGGGATGACCTTTGGGTGTGCCCGGTGTCATGACCACAAGTTTGACCCGATTCCGACCAAGGATTACTACGCGCTCGCTGGGATTTTCAAGTCGACGAAGACGATGTTGAACTTCCAAAACATGGCGGAGTGGCAGGAGCGTCCGCTGGTCAGCCCGGATGTCGAAGGTAAGCTGAAGCGCATCAATGCGGAGATCAAGGACCTTCAGCGTAAGCGCAATCAGGTTCGGGATACGGCAGGCGAGGCGCTGCTTGCCCGCGAGCTGCCGCGTAAAGAGCTTTACTTCGATGTTGCCAAGCGATTGGTAGCGGCGGAAGCCAAGGCTGCTGCGTTGATGCCGGTGATTGGGACACCCAATGGCGCCGCGCCGCAGGGTGCGATGTTGGTGGAGGCAGAAGACTTCACCGAGGGCAATGTTCTCAAGGACAAGGGTGGCTTTGGTCAGGGGATTGGCGTTCTTGTGAATGCTGGTCAGTATCCAAATCGCACCAGCTACACGGTAAAGGTCAACGAAGCGGGCCCGTATCAGGTGGATGTTCGCAGCGCATCGGGTGACCCACGGCCTTGTCGCCTTTACATCAATGATGTTCTTGTCTCTGGCACGGTTGCTGGAAAAGTCTCGGGAGGATTCAATCCCCAACATCAGCAGTGGTATGCGGAAGGCATTTTCCAACTAAATGCCGGCGAGAATCGCATTCGGTTCGAGCGTGATAGCTACTTCCCGCACATCGATAAGTTCTTGTTGGTACACCGCCCTGGTCAGGATGTCACGGCGTCTTTAGGACAGCTTGCTGGTGCATCCGGGCTGGTGGCAGAGCTTGTCGGGCAGGTGGCTGAGCGGATACGTGCTGGCCGTGACCTCGACCTTGAGCTTCCAGACAAAGCAGAGGCACTGTTTCCTGAGGCGACGCGCTCTGAGTTGACATCGTTGATGACCCGAATCGAAACGCTTACCAAGGAACGTCCTGCGGCTGACCTTGCGATGGCGGTGAGTGAAGGCAAGCCGACAACGCTCAAAGTGCATTTGCGTGGAAATTATCAGACATTAGGGGATGAGTGCGTGCGCAGATTCCCGGATGCACTGGCGGGTGTCGATCAGACGGTGCTTCCAAAGGAGCAAAGTGGTCGCCTGCAGCTTGCTGAGTGGTTGACATCCCCGCGGAATCCGCTAACCGCGCGCGTCTTTGTGAATCGCGTTTGGAGATGGCGGTTTGGCCGCGGCATTGTGGCTAGTGTTGATAACTTTGGGATTCTTGGGGATAAGCCATCGCATCCCGAGCTGTTGGATTACCTAGCGCTTACATTTGTGCGTGAGGATAAGTGGAGTCTGAAGGCGCTGCACAAGCGGATGATGCTTACGAGCACGTACCAGATGAGTGGGCAGTTTGACAAAGCCGCGGCTGCAAAGGATCCGGACAACAAGCTTCTGTGGCGATTTCCAAGAAAGCGTCTGGAAGCCGAGGCGATTCGTGACAGTATTCTCGCGGTGACGGGGCTTCTCGACCGCAAAGTTGGTGGGTCACTCCTGAATTTTGGCACTCGTCAGTACGTCACAAGCACGGCGAACTCCGACCCAGTGAAGTATGACAGTAATCGCCGCGCACTCTACCTCCCGGTGGTGCGATCAGCCGTCTACGATGTCTATACGGCCTTTGACTTTGGTGACCCGACGGTGATGAATGGTGATCGCCCAACGACGACAGTTGCTCCGCAGGCGCTCTTTATGCTCAACAGTAACATCATGCTGAATAGCACACGGACGCTTGCAGGGAAAGTGTTAGCAGATACAAATGCACCAGCTCACATCAAGGTGCGGCGTTTGTATGATGCTTTCTATGGTCGCCCTGCCACGGATGCGGAGGTTGTTCTGGCAGAAGCGTATCTCGAGCAGTTTGAAGTGATTTACGCAAAAGATATTAATCCAAAGCTGAGCGCCTGGCAGAGTCTTTGTAAGGCACTGATTGCGGCGAATGAGTTTATCTATGTTGATTAGGGAAGCTGTCATGATGGCGGAAACTACGCTGCTGGCAATGCATTTGGAGGGGACGAAATGTTGACATCCACACTTTTGGGGCGGCGTCAGCTTTTGACGACAAGCGCAATCGGCTTTGGCAACCTTGCTCTGGCGGGGCTGTTGCAGGATGGAGCTGTTGCAGATTCCCGTAATCCACTTGCGCCTAAGAAAACGATGTTTCCTGCGAAGGCCAAGCGCGTCATTTTTGTGTTTTTGCACGGCGGTCCAAGCCAGGTGGATACATTTGATCCTAAGCCGTTGCTTGCCCGTGACCATGGCAAGCCATTTCCAGGCACAATGCCACGGATTGTTTCGAGTGCAACTGGCAATCTGCTAAAGAGCCCTTGGGAGTTCAAGCGCTACGGCAAGAGTGGGATTGAGGTGAGTGACCTCTTTCCTGAGGTTGGCAAGTGTGTGGATGATCTGTGTTTTGTTCACTCGATGCACGGTTCGAATAGCCGTCATGGTGGAGCATTGCTCGAGCTGCATACGGGGAGCGATACGTTTGTACGTCCATCGATGGGCTCCTGGGTAACGTATGGCCTCGGGACTGAGAATCAAAACCTCCCTGGGTTTTTAACGGTTTGCCCAACATTGACGCATGGCGGTGTGAACAACTGGAGCTCTGCTTTCTTGCCAGCGTGGACGCAGGGGACTCCTATTGGCAATGCCAGTATCTCGAGTGATCAGGCAAAGATTCCATTTATTCAGAATGCGGAAACGCCCTTGTCTGCACAGGAGCTTGAGCTCCAGATGGTTGGTAATTTAGGTAAGCGTCAGCTTAGTCATACGGGGCCTGATGCGGGGCTTGAGGGCCGGTTGAGTTCGTTTGAGCTTGCGTATCGGATGCAGCTTGCGGCTCCTGAGCTTCAGGAAATAACGGGTGAGACTGAGGCAACTAAAAAGTTGTATGGCTTGGATGACCCTAAGACGCGAAATTTTGGGCATCAGTGTCTGCTGGCCCGGAGGTTTTCTGAGAAGGGCGTGCGCTTCGTACAGGTGACGCATTCCTATAAATGGGATCAGCACGGCGATTTGCGTAAGGACCATACAAGCAATGCGGCGGAGGTGGACAAGCCGATTGCCGGGCTCATTCGGGATCTGAAGAGCCGCGGGATGCTAAAGGACACACTGGTTGTGATCAGCGGTGAGTTTGGGCGTACTCCGGTTGCGCAGGGGGATGATGGCCGCGACCACAATCCACACGGCTTTACGACGATCCTTGCGGGCGGCGGTGTGAAGGCGGGCTTCCGGTACGGCGAGACGGATGACTATGGTTTTTATGCCGTCAAAGACAAGATGCACTTGCATGACCTCCATGCGACGATGTTGCACTTGATGGGCATGGATCACACGAAGCTGACGTACTTCTACGGCGGGCGTAACTACCGCCTCACGGATGTCCATGGTGTTGTGCATCAAGGAGTTATTGCTTAGCGGGTTAGGTTAGGTGAGTCATACGCTTGCAATAACCCCCTCCTGAGACAATAGCGAGGGGGTTTTGTTTGCCGCTCGGACGCACTTCGTGGATTGGCTGGCGCAATTACCGCCTCACGGATGTCCATGCTGTTGTCCACCAAGGGATTATTGCGTAGCGAATAACCGTGTGGCCTTGGCGATTCCACGGTGCGTTGATGAGCTGTGGCGCTGTTTAGGTTAGCATCGCGGTTTCCGATGGGCGCAATTACCGCCGCGTGGATGTCCATGGTGTTGTCCACCAAGGGATTATTGCGTAGGGCATTTACGTGGGGGCTTGGCGTTTCTGGGGCGCGTTGTTGCAAGCTCGGATTGCTCTGTGTGCAAAACTGTTTCGCTCTACGTGATGCTCTGCTTGCCTCTTAAAAAGAAAAAACGTCTTTACAAGTCCGCCATAAAGTTGAACACGATGTCACTTGCCTGTGGCAAATGCTCGTGGCCAAAGTCTGGGTAGACCAACAGCTCCTTACGGGATGTGATTTTGTTGAAGGCCGCCATTTGTGTGCTCGGAGGACAGATCGCATCCATCAGGCCAATCGGCATCAGGACATCGGCTTGTATCCGGGATGCCAGGTGTTGACAATCGATGTAACCAAGACGTTCAAACCAAAGCTTGATCTGCTCGTGCCGTGGATCGAAGCGCCGAAAAAATGTCGCCAGCTCCTCATAAGCGCCCTTCGCTAAATCCATTTCCCAAACGCGTTGAAAATCGCACAGAAACGGATAGGTCGGTGCAGCTTTTCGAATCCCAGGGTGCAACGCTGCGCACGCCAGTGTCAGTCCGCCACCTTGTGATCCGCCCAGCGCCCCGATACGGTTGGCATCGACATTTGGAAGCTGCCCAGCAATCCGTGCCAGCTGCACTGTGTCAAGGTAGACATTTCGGAAGTAGAGGCGTTCTGGAGAATCCGCCAGCCCTCGAATGATATGTCCGCTTAGCGTATTGCCGCTGACTCCGCCTGGGTCTATTGACTGTCCACCTTGCCCCCGACAGTCCATCGCCAGCACGGAGAACCCCTGCGAGACATACGCCAGCTTGTCCGACCAATCCCCAGAATTTGCCGTGTAGCCGTGGAACATCAGAACGGCTGGACCAGGTGCGGTTAGCCCGATGGGACGAAGATATTTCGCGTATACACGCGCACCGCCGACACCGGTAAATGTCAAGTGAAAGCATTCCGCTGACTTCGACAGAATGGTGGCTGGAGCAAGCGTGATGTCCGGATCTGTCCGGTCAAGCTCTGCAAGACCTGCCGCCCAATAGGCATCAAAGTCATCCGGTCGTGGATTTCGACCACCGTAAGACTTCAGTTCATCCATTGGCATATCAATCAGTGGCATTGCATTTCTCTCCGGTGATTCTGGCTAAGTATATTAGTATGCCTATCCTTACTGATTATGCGTACCGGATGCAAGCAAGCTGCCGGCACCTTTAAGGGTTGCCAGCAGCCTAAACCTCGACTAGATAGGCCCCTCAGAAAACGATGACCCCAGCCCGTCGCGTGAGTAAACTCCCCACCACCTAAAGCTGCCCGCAGCATCGCCCCCAGAAATTGTGATCAGAAAATCCTGATCATTATCGCCAGGGACGACCAAGACGGCCGCTGGTTCCTCACTGAGTGAGTGCTGAGAAAATGCCCTGTGCTGTGCAAGAAAAATCGGAGCTTTCTTTCCAAACCAAGGGGCACTTTTACCCCATTGAACTTGTACCCTGAACCCACTGAGTGGCTTACGGGGTATCTCATCGGTTCCATGTAGGCGCGCATCCCCTACAAAGTATCGGTTGTTGACCGATCTGACCTGCTTCGGATTTACCGTTACAGATACGAGCCGGATTGCGACCTCGACACCACCGCGAGTCAAGGTCATGGTGGGTAACTTAATTTTTGATTGCATCACATCTTCTCCTTTGGAGATAATCGAATCCCCCGACAGCGGCTGATTGATAAGCACGCTGCCGGGGGGATGGGCCTACTTCACGATGAGGTCGAGGTCCTCCTTTCGCACCAGTTCGGACAGCAAGCGGTACATCTTCTCCAGCTCGCTTCGCGTTCCCATGACACCGATACAACCCTGGGTTCCAGGATTATTGCCATCCGGATGGATACGGATCAGGGAACGGTTAGTTGGAAATTTTGGATCGAGGTTGAAGCTGAAGCCAAAGCCCTGCCGGACCATCGGAGGCTCGGTACGGAGCCGTGGAAATGTGACATCGTAGGTTCCACGCGGAAGCCGTGTGGGTTTTCCTGGCGGAACACGCGTGTCACCAGAGCGGTAGCCTCCCGTATTGACAGGCCAAGTGGCACGTATTCCACCCTTGTCATCCAATAACTGGAGCTTGCCCTGCGTAATCCCACCATAGCGCGTTGGAATTCCAGGGCCAATCGGTGTAAACACAAGCTTTTCGAGTCCGAATGGGTCCGAACTTGAAAATGCATCATTGTCCGCATAAGCATAGCCACTCAGATCACTCTCAATCGGATCTGGTGAGAGAAACATCCCCGTTCCAAGAAACACCCAGCGTGCTCCGTAGCGCACGAATGGCAATCCCGTTGGACCTGGTCGTCCTCCAAATGCTGCATGCTGTGCCGGCAATGCCGTTGTGACATCCTGTGCTGCATTGACATCGTCGATGGCAATCAGATTCCCGACCGGGTCTGGAACCTGGAAGTGATAAACGCCTGTTCCATCGATGCTGAACTGCAGCTGATCATCCGTGAACCAGTTTGGTGCGACCGGGCCGACGACCGGAGTATGAGATGCAGCATCCAAGACTGCACTCTGAACACCATTCACACCTGTCCACTGGCCAGTGCCGCTGTATTGCAGACTGACATTCCGTAAGGCACCTCCAGTTTCAGCAATACCAATGAGTTGACCGGATGCATCCCACCTTAAGCGATAGCCGCTTCCACCCAACTGCGGATCCAGCTGTGTTACATTCCCAGCCTGGTCATAGGTCATCAGCCACTCGCCAACCCGCTGAGGTCTACCTTGCGCATCCGTCACCGTTGGAATGGAGTTAACTGCATCTCCAAGTGATGACAGCTGGCCCACCCGGTCAAACATCATCGATGTTGTAGAGGTACTGGCACCCAAGCCGCGTGTGATCTGATTGATATTGCCCATCAGGTCACGCCCGACCGTGATGCTTGCGGATGGACTTTGCATACCAGCCAAGCGTCCGTTGGCATCGTAGGAATAATCTCGGCTCCAGAGCTCACTGCCGTTCGCTGATCGCACTGATAGCTTTGTTACATCCCCTGAAAGTGGATCCCGTTGCCAATGAGCGCTCCTGCCATCCGGGAACTGTACGCTGGTCAAACCGCCATCCTGGTCACGAATGGCGTTTGCAGAACTCCCATTGGGTATGTAAAACCGTGCAATCTCCCCACGGGCGTTTGGCACATAGCGAACTGTTTTGCCTCCGAAATTGGTTGCCGTAAGGCGCCCATCCGCATCGTAGGTGTGTGTCACAACTCCGCCCGGACTGCTCACCTGATACGGAAGGCCATTGGCTGTGTAGAACCATTTGGACGTACCCGTACCGTCGATAAGCTGTACTGGCCGATCATCAGCATCGTAGGTGAACCGTCCCCACGATGAGAGATCTGAGCTTGTGATAGCGGTCTGACGAGAACAAAGGTCATAGGTGGCTGTCATGCGCTTGCCATTGGCATCCAGGATGGACACCAGCTCATCCGTTGGAGACCATTGATAGGCAGTGACTCCAGAGAGGGGAGATACCTTTGCAACCAATCGGCCAACTGAATCGTAGTTGAAGGTGGACATCCGACCAGATGCATCCACCCGGCTGACGAGGTTTCCTCCAATGTCATACGCATACGACGTCATGTTTCCTGCGGCATCCACAAACGATGTCAGATTTCCATCCGGGTCGTAGACGTAGCTCTGGGATGTTCCATCAGGAGATGTGACCTGCTTACGCCTACCATTGGCATCATAGGAAACCAGCCACCGGCGCGCCCCGGGCATCTCGATTGCAGTGACATTGCCAGCGATGTCGTACGAGAGCCGCGTTATTCGGCCGGATGCATCCCTTACCTCGACTGGCCGTCCAAGTACGTCATAGCCTGCCGTCGTCACGCCTCCAAGTGGATCTGTCAAACGAATGGCATTTCCCTGGATGTCATAGGCAACCGAATTGGCACTTCCTAGTGGAGACACCTTTTTGACCATGTTTCCAACAAGGTCATAGGTGTAGACTTCCTTTTGGCCTCCCGGAAGCGTCATGCTTGTCCGTTCACCAAAAGCACCATGCGTATATTTCAACAATTTCCCACTGGCCAACGTTAGCTGGAGTGGGTTACCAGCGATGTCATTCACCACAGTCAGCTTCCGGTTATCGGGCAGGATTCGTGTCAGACGTCGCCCGGATGCATCCCATGTAGACTGCTCAACCGCGCCACGGGCATCGATAGAGCTGCTTAGCTGATTCGCTGCGTTCCACTGAAATGCTGTTCGGGTTCCATCTGGTCTAACCTCCAATGTCAGCCTATTCTGGGCATCAAATGTCAATGCCTTCGTCTGGCCAAGAGGATTTGTCACGAGTAAACGATTGCCATCTCGCTGGTAGCGCGTCATTCCACCACGCGGCGAGATTGCTTCCTGGACAGCATGGTTTGCATCGTAGACAAAGCTGTTTGTTGCACCAGCGGCATCTGTGATGCTGTCAAGGTCGCCTGCCTCGTTGTATGCGTACCGCATCATCCGTTGGGTTTCGCCGGATGGAAGCTGGACACTTTGAAGCCCCGCGATGCCATAGGTGAGCTGCCACATCCTGCCCAGAGGGTCGGTCATTCCTGCCAGCCGCCCGTTGGAATACGTGAAAGTAACCTTACGGTTTGCATCGTCGGTGACCGATGCTAACCTGCCATCCATTGTCCGAGCAAAGACAGCCGTGTTACCAAAGCGGTCCGAAAGGGATACTGCAAGAAAACGCCCGCCGGGAAGTGCATTCATTACGTAGCGGTCGCGGTTCGCCTGTGTGAAGCTCAACCCGCTTGCTGTTGCCACAAGGCGGTCAGCTACGCCCGGCGGCGCACTAAAGCTAGCATCGATGTTTCGGGTAAACGGAATCCGGCGTCCATCCCCGCAGAGAACAATTACATCCCCCGATACGGGATCCTGTAGCGCTTCGACATCGGTGGAAACACTCCAACCCTGCGAAATCGCTGCATTTGGAAGCCCCTTGCTGTTGTAGTGAAGCGCAATATCGATCACCAAACCACCATTGCCATGCCACTGGACCACCGGGAGCGCATAGTGAAGGTTACGGTTGAGCGACACAATGGCTGCTGGCAATGATCCGGATTGGATACTGCCTTCCCAAGGATAGGCATCCCCTGTCGCCGGCAGATCGGAAAAGCTGATCGGCGTAGGCGTAGGCGTAGGTCCGGGAACCGGGGTTTGACCTGATGGGAACGCACTAACTGGCGCTGCAGCAGACATTGCGACCGCAATTCCGAGACTAATCAGGAGGTTTTGGATGTTCATCTCGCACCGCCCTTTGCTGCCGCAGCCCGAACCAAATGGAGCTGACGTGCGATAAACGATCTGTCGGATGTGGTTATCCATGGACGTTGAAGGAGGGAATGCAGTAGCGTTTGTGCCAAGGCATAGCGCTTACCAAGGAGAGCCCGCCGGGCATCCCGATAGGCATCCGTACGACGAAGAGCAGCTGTGATTACGACACCAGGATGGCGCGGCGTGACTGCATTCACTGCCAGAGCTGGAGACTGCTTGGTGGAACCAAAACAGGTGATGGCAAAGGCCACCACAAAAGAGACGAGAGTTACCATTTTCAGCACCTTGGAGCGGGAGCTGTGGTTTGGTTTTTCCCTAAATTGGTTGTGAATCAACTGAGGTGTATAGATTTATCCGATGTACTAGAGTCACCGCAATTATCACAATTGAGTACGGCGGATGCGTTGATGTCCACGCCTAATCCTAAACAATGCCGTTGCTGAGTGTGAACTATGCCTAAGAATCATCTACAAAAGTGCGCAATGTGGTCGGACTTGTACTTCGAAATGCATTTGGTACAGGTGTGCGCCGTTCGATGCCAAATCGAGTATAAAGATGTGAGAAATGGCACAAAGGTTGTGCCGTGATAAACCAAGCGGAGGACCGCCAGTTGTTGAAATGGCAAGCGAATTCGGTGCAAAATACGGTCGGGATGGCAACCATTTTGGCATCTACAATCATGCTCAGCGGCTGTTTTGGGAACAAAGGCCTCCCACAACCCGGCACGCCCGAGTACAAACAAACCGTCTCGGCATTTACCATCGGAACCGTTGCCCTGGAAACAGCCAACCTCAACTTAATCGAGCCAAACCTCAAGAAGTCAACCGAGCTCGCACCTGGTGAGCCGGCTACGTGGGCAAACCTTGGGCTGCACTTCCTCCGCACAAACCGGACACCGGAAGCCGAAGCCGCCATCAAGAAGGCAAATGAGCTTGGCGGCACGAGCGAAGGCCTGACGATGCTCTCCGGCCTTTTGGCGGAGAAAAATGGCAAGTTCGGCGACGCACTTGCGCTCTACCGCAAGGCCGCGGATGCCAATCCACGCAATGTAAAAGCTTGGTATCTGGTTGCACAAATGGCTGACCGTGAGAGTGGTGCAGACCGCGTCAAAATCATGGCCGAGGCGCAAGACAAAATCATCGCGATACTCCCAGGCAATACAAAAGCGCTCCTCGACCGAATCCGAACGGCCGCTGATGCAAGCGACCGCACGACCATCACGAAATGTATCGATGCGTTTGGAAGCCGTACCAACGAGTGGCCAGAGCGTGCCCGAGCGCTGTTTTTCGACCTGCAGCGTACATCCTTAAGCGGTGCTCCGATGCTCATCAAGCGCACCACCGCGATGCTAGAAAATACCCTCGGGCAGTATCCTGATTTTCAGGCAAGCAAGCGTGAAATCGCTTTTGAAGGGGCAAATGTTGGCCAACCCCTCGCACGTTTCATTAAGCTGCAAAATCCACCCGCTACGGCATCTGCCCCAGATACCGGTCTTTCCTACACGCCCGCTGCAGGCGGAACCGTTGGTGCCGCTGACTATGTGACAGCATTGGCGTTAGATGAAACATCAGACCCAGTCGTAATCTCGGCGACGGGCGGCACGCTCTCGGCTGGTAGCGCAAGCGTCGCTGTGCCAGCCGGTGTGCAGTCTGTTGTGGCAACCGACCTCGATGATTCCGTCGGACAGCTTCAAAATGACAATAGCCCACGCAACTTTAAACTTGACTTGGTGGTGGCATCCAAGGGCGGCCTGCGGGCACTGGACTACACGGGCGGAAAGCTAACGGACCGTACCGCAAAAGCCGGACTTTCGAGTCTCGCAGCCGCTCCAGCAAACGGCGCATGGACGGTTGACTTCGAAGCGGATGGCGACCTCGATACCCTCGTTGCTCCAGCGTCTGGCGGGATGACGCTTCTCTTGAATCGTGGAAATGGCACCTTTGGCATCGTCAAAAACCCGCTCAAAGGTCTCAGTGGGACCATCAGCAAGTTTGTGCAATGCGACATCGATGCGGATGGCGATAACGACATCTTTGTAACCGATACAAACGGAGCGCTTCAAGTTTTCCGAAATGACCGCAGTGGTCTTTACGGCAAGCGCGATACGCCCGCTGGTCTAAGTGGTATTGCGGCGCTCGCAGTACGCGAGTCGACCGGGGATGCCACTCTCGATGTCCTTGCAGTCGACAAAACGGGCGCGGTCCATGTCATCGCCGATGCCGGTGATGGCAAGTCCTGGGCTGCTGACAAAGTTATCGTTACGGGCAAGCCCGAGCCGACATCGCTTGTCGCACAGGATGCCGACAATAATGGCGCTATCGATATTGTGATCGGAAACAAGGCTGCTTCATCCGTGTTCCTCGCAAAGGACACGGCGACGTTTGTCCCAGCCCCCGATGCTCCATGCTCCGTTCAGGCATTGGTTGACCTCAACAAGGATGGCGTCCTCGATGCTGTCGGTTCATCCGATGCCCATGTCGTTATTGCAAATGGCGCATCCCCAAAGGGCTACAAATGGCAGGCGTTCACCCTGAAAGCCAAGCGTCCAAATAGCCCAACTGTCAAAATCAACGCTTTTGGTATCGGTGGGGAAGTGGAGATGCGCGCCGGACTTCTCTACCAAAAGCAGCCCATCACCGGCCCGCAAGTTCATATTGGTCTCGGCGCGGATGCCACCCTCGACATCGCCCGCATCAGTTGGCCATCCGGGACCGCACAGTCTGAAGCTGGCACCGACCTCAAAACAGGTCCCGTCGTTGCCGACCAGCGCCTCAGTGGAAGCTGTCCATTCCTGTTTACATGGGATGGCGAGAAAATGGTCTTTGTGACCGACTGTATTTGGCGTAGCCCACTTGGCCTGAAAATCAATGCGCAGGATACGGCAGGCGTCCTGCAAACG
>CAIRTT010000660.1 GCA_903881535.1 uncultured Armatimonadota bacterium | reverse complement strand
GTTGAAGAACAGGCCGCAATAGAAAAGATGCTAGAGCAGTTTTTCTACATAAAAGACAACAAGATACATAATATACGCGCCGACGAGGAATTAGAGAAACAAGCGAAGATTCGCGCTCAGTTAAGCAACGCCGGAAAGCGTGGCGCTGCAATCGCTGGTAGGGGTAGGCCTATGCAATCTGATAGGCCCTCGGTTAGGCAATACTCACAACCACAGTCACAAAGAACAAATACTCTTGCGCTAAATCGCAAATTCGAGGACTTCTGGAAAACCTACCCGCGAAAGAAGTCAAAGGCTACCGCGCTTCGCGCTTGGAGTAAGTTAAACCCTCAAAACGGCATGTTCGAGCAAATCATGACCGCGCTCGAGCAATCCAAGGTTTCTGAAGATTGGACGCGAAGCAATGGCCAGTTCATTCCATACCCTGCTACATGGCTTAACGCAGCAGGCTGGTTGGACGAGCAGCAAGAACCAGAGTCACGCATGGGAAAATTCGTAATCTGACCAACGAAAGGAAAATCATGATCTCCGAAACAACCCTAGCAGCCCTCCGCCTAATCTCCGACCGCGGCACAATCCTGTCGAGCGACATCGCAGAAGCGACCGGCATCGGCAAGTCCCATATCAGCGCCAGGTTGCAGCACATGGTCGATGCGCGAGTCTTGACAAAAACCCGCAAGCCTAACCCTGGCCAACCAGGTTGCAGCCTGAATTGCTACTCGCCCGGCCCACGCTTCGCAGAGGTCGATCTCAGCGGCGCCGGCTACCTGCCGCGCAAGGAACGAACAAAGCCACTCAGCAAAGGATCGGGCCAGATCGCCGGCCGGACATACATGCGGCAATATGCCTCATGGGGCAGGTCAGGATGGCATTAGACGCGATTTAAGCCACGCAAAGCTAAAATACAGCCCAAGGTATCACCAGACCAGCCAAAACACGCCAAAAGCCACCAAATCAAGCCGCAGACCTATTCCCGCTTGACATCGGGAAGCTGTTAGCGCGAGAATGCGCGCAATATGACAGCCCTGCTAACCATTTTTGCAATATCCGCAGCGGTCACCGCGGCATTCACCGCTGGGCTTGTCGCGCTCTACCTGGCGCTATTCGTTGTCGGCATGGTCAAGTATTTCCTGTTTCAATGACAGCCATTGCACTGCAGCATCGGGATCAAATACTCGAAAAGATCGCTGAAGGCGCTTTGCTCCAATCTGTTGCCGATGAGCTTGGCATCGTCCCTTCCCAAATCAGTCGCCACTTCGCCAAAGACCCGCATTACCTGCAAGCCAGAGAAATAGGCGCAGGACTACGCCTTGAGCGGTCATATTCACGAATCGAGGAATTGGCCGATTTAGGGGTGAATGAGGAAGGCGAAATTGTGGGTTTGACGCAAGAGCAAGGGAACCTCGCGCGAGTTAGGGAATCGGCGCTGCGAGCTGCTCAATGGTTCGCTGAGAGGGAGTTCCCTGATCGCTGGGGCGGAAAGCCCACAGTAGTCATAAATCAAGGCATTAGCGTCGATGGCATCCTCGATGAGCTGACCGCTGGCCTGGTGGATCGGATGCGCGTAGTCAATGAGGTGCCGAAAGCAGGAACCACATCATGCCCTACAACCAGCATGGATGCTGAGTCTAGCGATGAGTAGCGCACGAGATACCCCCAAATATACCCCCATTCATGCCATGCTGACCGACTGCATTGTCAGTGTGCGCTCACTGGGGGAGGGACAGACCCCCGGCACCCGGCCACCCCGTCGAGGGGAAACCGGACGAGGCCACCCCCCTTCGTTCAAGGGTTCCCACTTCTGCTTCCCCCCTCTTTTTTTGGCGGCGCAAATTTTTTTGGCGCGATGAGATGACCACATCCGGCGCACTCCCAGAAGTCACCGCGAAGGCGATGCGCTCCTTGCCGATGGTGGATGTGCTGCGGCTGTATGAGGAGCAGCGTCTGGCGTGGAAGAAGGACGGTAAGCAGGCCGCGCAGTTGGTGAGGGCGATGTGCCTAAGCGACCTGTTCTACATGCTGGTGGTGGCGTGTGGTCGGAAGGACATGATGCACCCGTGGATTTACGCGCGGGTTCGGGAGGTTGAGGCTGATCCGGATGGGCATGTGGATTTGTGGTCGCGGGAGCATTACAAATCCACGACGATCACGTTTGGGCTGACGATTCAGGACATTTTGAAAGACCCGGATGTGACGTTTGGGATATTCAGCCACACGAGGCCGATCGCCAAGGCGTTTCTGCGCCAGATCATGCGGGAGTTGGAGGGGAACGTGGTGTTGCACGCGGCGTTCCCGGATGTCCTATGGGGGAAGGAGACGAGGGCGGCGCCGAAGTGGAGCGAGGACGACGGGATCATCGTTAAGCGTAAGAGCAATCCGAACGAGGCGACGGTCGAGGCGTGGGGGCTGGTGGATGGGCAACCTACGTCGAAGCACTTTCGGGTGCTGCTGTATGACGACATTGTGGTGCAGGCGAGCGTCACGACGCCGGAGCAGATTGAAAAGACGCGGGTGGGCCTGGAGCAGAGCTACAACCTGGGCGTGACGCCTGCCGGGAAGATGCGGATGGCTGGGACGCGGTGGAGTTTTAACGATGTGTATCGGACGGTGATTGACCGCGGGACGTTCAAGGCGCGGGAGCATCCTGGGCGCAAAGGCGGGTCAGAGGATGGCGAGTCGGTATTCTGGTCGGATGAGATTCACGTCAAGAAGCGGCGCGACATGGGGCCGTATACATACGCCGCGCAGATATTGCTAAACCCGCTGGCTGATGCCATGCAGGGGTTCAAGCGCGAGTGGCTGCGGCATTACAAGCGGCTGACGAACGTGAACAAGATGAATGGCTACATCCTGGTGGATGCGGCCTCGAGCAAGAAAAAGGGGTCGGACTACACTTCGATGCATGTCGTTGGGCTGAATACCGACGGCAATTACTACGTGTGCGACATGGTTCGCGATCGGTTGAATCTTGCCGAGCGGATTGCCAGGCTGTTCGACCTGCATCGCAAGTGGGCCGGTCTTGGCATGAAGATCATGCAGGTGCGGTATGAACGCTACGGCATGATGGCCGACATCGAGGCGATCCGGGCCGAGCAGGAGAACAAGAACTATCGGTTCCAGATTACCGAGGTTGCAGGCGTGACTTCGAAGGTTGACCGGATACGCCGGTTGCTGCCAATCTTCGAGCAGGGGCGTATGTGGCTGCCGGAGTCGCTGTATGTCACGGACTGGCAGAAAGTGCCGGTTGATCTGGTTCATGCGTTTATAGAGGAATGCTATATCCCGTTCCCAGTTGGGCTGCATGACGATGATCTGGATTCACTGGCGCGCATTGCGGAGCCAGACTTGAAACTGGTATGGCCGAAGGAGGAGAAGGTTGCTCCTCCCAAAGAGCGGTTCCAACCTAGCAATCCTTCTGCGGGATGGTTAGCGGCATGAGTGATACAGAAAAGCAAGCGAAGCCAGAAGATACTACCGAGTTCATCGCGCAGGTTCGGAAGAACTTTCAGCGGTGCATCGAGGCTACTAGCGAGAATCGCAGATTCCAGTTTGACGACCTGCGGTTTGCTGCCGGTTCTCCTGACAACGGGTGGCAATGGCCTCCGGATGTGCTTGCCAAGCGTCTGAAAGACCCGAACGGGGCGCGGCCTACGCTCACGATCAGCAAGATCAGCCAGCATATTCGCCTTGTGACGAACGAGCAGCGGAAGAACAAGCCGATGGGAAAGGTGCTTCCTGTCGATAGCAAAAGTGACGTTGAGGTGGCTGAAGTGCTGAACGACGTGATTCGGCACATCGAGGTTGCTTCTCATGCTGACATTGCGTATGACACGGCATGCGAGTCACAGGTAACGATTGGAGAGGGCTATTGGCGCATTGTTACTGACTACATGGATGACCGAAGCCAGGATCAGGACATTTGCATTGATACTGTGAAAAATGCATTTTCTGTCTACATGGATCCGGATGGATTAAAGCGAGATGCAGTTGGAAGGCTATGCGAGTATGCGTTCATTACGGAGAAGATGCCGACTTCGCGCTACAAGTCCGAATTCCCAAACGCGAAGTCGCGGGTAGATTGGGATGATCTTCAAATAGGAGATGACACTTTCGATTGGTTTGATGATGAAGGTGTGATGGTCGCCGAATATTTCTACATAGAGAAGAAAGAACACAAGATTACGTTCTGGTCGGATGGAAGCACCACTATTGACGACGAAATTCCGAAGGTTATCGGATTGACGCCTACCGGAGAGCGCAAGACTACGCTTAAAAGTGTGAAGTGGTGCAAGGTCAATGGACTGGAAGTTCTGGAGGAATCCGATTGGGCTGGCAAATACATCCCGATTGT
>CAIRTT010000659.1 GCA_903881535.1 uncultured Armatimonadota bacterium | reverse complement strand
TATTTTTGCCATCTTTAAATACCTAGAGACTCACTCGAACTTTAGAAAACAATTTCCCCATCGCCAATCTGCCTACAGAAATCTCATCACCTGTGGACAGCCGGCGTTCACTTCGAAGTACTTCACCATTGACAATTGTTTCGTTAGGAGCGGCTGGATTTGGGCGTACGAGCCAACTCCGTCCATTATCAATGGTGGTCAGCTCATACTGAAACTCTTTATCCGCGTAAACAGCATGTGCTGAGAACTGACCGATAAGTGCCTGACCTACACGCACTGGAATACTAAACATGAACGACTTTCCGCTCTCCAGTGACGAAATTGTGAGCGGCTTTGGTACTGTCATGCTCGCATTCAACGCACCAGAAGAGCCCGTGCCCACAACTGCTAAATGCACTTCAGGGATTACAGGTGATGGTGGTGGCGGAACAACTATTTTTGTCGTCGGATCATCTGCGTCTAACAACGCTTTGTGTAATGCTGCCATGGTTGGCCGCTTGGTTAGATCTGGATTAAGACAGTCCTTTAAAGCTTTTGTCAGACTCTGTGAGTTTCCGACAAAGTCTCCAGAATATCTTGGATCTGGAGGTGACTTACGCTTGACCTGATCAAAGTCATCAGATGCATACGGATTGCCTTGAGCTAGCAGTTCGTAAATCATTAGCGACGCTGTAAACACATCACTTGCAGCTCGCAGGTCTTGTCCGAGTTTATGTTCTGGGGATGACCAACCAGCCGTGGTTACCGTCCCCATATGCCCTTTCCAAGGAACGGTGCGGTCGGTCAGAACTGCAAAGTCAGTATCGATAATTCGTAGCCGATATTGCGCACCAATAGAACTATCAGGAATGACAATGACATTCTCAGGTTTAAGGTCGCCATGTGCAATTTTGGCATCATGCATCTTTCGAATACACGAAACCATTGCTTTCGCCCAGGTCTTCCTAGCCATCCAAGGGTAGGCCCTAGGATTAGCCCGCAACTCTTCAATCTTGTGTGAAAGATCCTGGTTGCCATCAATCCATTCATAGACTTGAACGAAGTCTTCAAGAGATCCATTTGTATACTTGAACTGCTCGACTTGCCGAACGACAAAGTCCTTAAGTTCAGTCCTCTGAATCCTGGAAACCATGTCAGTCTGATACGCGATATACGCCGCATACCACGGAGACAATACCGTTGGGTCCTTGTATTGCTTGAGGAAGACTGGAGTGGTGCCCTTCTTTGCCTTGTATGCAATGCCGAAATTGCCTGAATTTAACTTCTCAACAATCTCATAACCATTTACCGTCTGACCAACCCGATAGACTTTTGCCATCAATCTTTTCCTATTTGTCTACCGAAATGTCAAAGTACGATTGGTTCGTGGCTGCTTGAAATCGTCTTTACCAGGGCAAGCATGATTTTCTGAAACTTGTCGCGGTCACCGGACAAGGTTGCAAGGCTCTGCACTGGTGGCTCATCGAGAGCATTGAACTCAGATTTTGGAAGCTCACTCAACCGGTTGTAGTCTTCGTTGTCCGGTGCAAAGAAGTGCAGAATGATTCGTGCATTCGTCATCGCAGCGAAAACATCGTTGATTGTTCCACCAGCAACTTCAGGCTTGTACTTTATACGACTGTGAAACGACGCGTCTGTAAACAGGATAACTACGCGACCTGCATCAGACGGATAGCGCCACTTCATCGGATCCAATGTCACAGCGCCTTTTTCTGTATGCCCCGTTGTTGCAATCATGTGCAGTGCATCCAGCAGACTCTCTGGCTCATCTCCGCCACCCTTTGCCTCAAGCGTCTGAACCTGGTTGCGAATGCTGACTGGATCGTTCTGCACAAAAGGGTTGTTTTCCATCCATGCAGAGCCGTCCGCATCTACATCGCGATAGACAACAACTTTCCCACGCCAGTCATGGAGAGCACCCTGCGATTCGTTCAATCCTTCAAGAAAAACAGAAATGTTATCCTTCAATGCGCGCATACACTTGTGCATGGAACCTGTTCCATCAACTAAAAAGATGAAGTCGGCAACACCTTTTTTCTTAGCGGGCATGACATCAGACATTTGCAATTCTCCAAAAACATCTATAGTCGGCATTACAAAGCGCCGACATTAATAACCCGTACGATAGCATGATTGCCATTGACCTGCCAGATAAGCAGGTGATTGCTAAGTACCGGTTTTTTGATAGGAAAACCCCATGCCACGAAGACAAGCTGACATCGTTTTTGTTGTAGACACAAGTAGCTCAATGGAGCCTTGTGTCGAAGGACTCATTTCACAGATTGGTTCGTTTTTGGATGTACTTGCCAACGACCGCAACAACGATTGGGATGTCAGGATCGAGTTTGTAGCCCATAAAGATTCGGCAGCTGAAGACCGTGAAGCAGGAATCGACAAAGATTTCCGATCGAGGGTTTTATCAATGGGCGGTCAATATGATGATGTAGACTTGCGATTCTCATTGCTCTGGAATGACCATAACGACCTTGATATTCACGTTACTACACCAGCGGGCGAACACATTAACTATTCAGATAGGTCCTCAGTTTGCGGTGGAGAGCTGGACGTGGACTGTAATGCTAGTTCTCCTTACACGTCGAATGCAGTAGAAAATATTCGCTGGGAAAGTGGCCACGCACAGCCAGGAACCTATGAAGTGTTGGTGCACTTTTTTGGAATCCACGCGTCAAAGTCTTCAATTTTCAAGCTGGAAGTGTTTAATAACAACTTTGTTTCACACTATTCTGGCACCGTCGATGACGAACAAAACAGTGGGTGGTACATGGATGTCGAATATCCTGCCTCATCTGGTAATGTCGTTCTGCACCAAGCATCTGAAACTGATCCAAATAGGTTTCAATTCTCGACTGTAAAGCACAAGGATGCCCTGCTTAGCCTATACAAAGATAAGTCACAGGACTTTTTCACTCAGGATATTGAAGCTTTCCGCAAAGCTCTTGCTGAAGTCACCATCGATGAGAATGAAACTCCCCTTCTAGCACTGGATTGCGCGATGGACTTGCCATGGCGTGACGACGCAACAACCAACCGAATTGTCGTCCTGTTTACTGATGAACCTGTTGCTGGCGGTAATCGCCATGACCAGTCTGTGAGATTGATTTCTGACATCATTCGAAAGTTAAGGATGTCAAAAATCTTCTTGTATTTGATCGCCCCGGACTGTTCTGAATTTGACAAGCTGAGTCAGTATGAAAAGTGCGAATACGAGCCAGTCGCTGAAGGAGATGGCCTTGGAAGCGTCGACTTTGGCAAGGTGCTTCGGCAAATTGCTAAGTCAATATCCATGTCACAAACTGGTCTTGCAACACCAAAACAGTTCCCGCAAGTAGCCCTCTTCGGTCAGGATAAGTTGGTCTAACATGTCAACGCCCAATCAACGGTCGGCAGACTTCGTTCTTGTTGTTGATGTAACTGGAAGTATGCAACCGTGTATTGATGCCCTTAAACGTAATCTTTCACGCTTCGTCAGTGGACTCAATTCGGAACAATCCCGTCTCACCAACTGGCGCGGTCGAGTTGTCGGGTTCCGTGACTTCCCAGCAGACGCGTCGACGTGGCTGGAAGATAACCCGTTTACATCCGACTTTGAAACACTTATGCGCAATCTCGAGGTCTTACGTGCGCGAGGTGGTGGAAGCGATGGACCTGAATCATTGCTTGATGCATTGCACTTTGTAGCAACGGCTGAAAGCAATGACTCGAATCAAGTCTATTCGTGGCGAAAGCACCGTGAAGCAAGTCGCGTCGTGATTGCATTTACCGATGCCAAGTATCATCCAAACGTCACCTATTCACAATCTGGCCGAGGAACAGGGATTGCGGGTATCTGCGAGCTGCTTCGTGACAAGGGAATCATCCTGCATATCTTTGCTCCGGATATCCCTGAATACGACGTTTTGTCGATGGTCCCGAAATGCGAATTTCATGCATTAGCGAAACCCGCAAAACAAAGTCTTTCCGAGCTTAGCAACAACGATCGGGCATTCGGCCAGATTATGGACTCACTCGTCAAGTCCATCTCAACAAGCGCATCCGTTCAGGTTTCCCAGTACGAATAGCCATGAAGACATCGATCAAGTTCTCCAACGGAACCAGAATCTCGCCATCCGTTGGGGCCAAATTAACGCGTAGTACTTTGGGTATTTCCAGAGAAACCACGACAGTCGCAGCCATCGAAAGCGATTCTCGCGTACCGGTACCCATTTTACGTAATCTAACTCTGGAACCATGGTTTGCAACCAGACAAAGTAAAGAAGTCATTGTTGAACCAGGCAGAGCAGTTGCCCTCGAAGTAGGCGTTGTCGTACGGTTTTCCGATGGGGTGACGGGAGAGGTACAGCCAGACTTCGATGTTCCCGCTGAATACTCTTACGAGACTCCAACCTCGGATGAAACGATTGATTGGCAACACGATACTGACTACTCCCACGTTGATCGGTTCATAGCAATGCACAATGGCGTTGAATCGTTGGATCAACTTTGTGAGACGGTCAAAAAGAAGTTTCTGACCGAAGCCGACATTGTTCGTGCCGCATTCACTTGGGTCGCCAACAACATCAGCTACGACTACTCAATGCTACGCCCGGGCAACTACAGAGAAAAAGTCGCACACGAAACCTTTGCAGACAGAAAAGGCATTTGCGGTGACTTTTCACGACTGATGATGCACATTTGCCGTGAGTGCAGCATCCCGGCCAGGTTCATCGTCGGTCCATCCAGCACTACAAATGAATACATCAGGGATCTCAACGAACACCGTCATGCTTGGGTAGCGGCTAAGGTAGAAGACAGATGGATGCTATGTGATCCGACGTATGCAGGTACCGGATCGACGAGTCGTGCACACATGCGCCCAAACTTTTATGCAAGTTGGTTTGACGTTGCTCCGCAACTATTGATTCATACGCATCTTGCTGAAAATACGGCGATGCAACTGCTAAGCAATCCATGGAACTCTGAAAAATGGAATCGACGACGAGATGTCAGGTCATTACATAACCTCGCTGATATCGGAATCCCACAGCGAGAGCTTCTAAAAACACTCGCATCTGGAGCGCCAACGGTGACCGTTTACCAAAAACCACAGTCAATGCACCTAAAAATTGATTTACCAATGGATCCAATACTTCCATCAGGGAGTGACTTATTGGTAAACGTCAGTCGATGTTCAGGTGGAACATTGACTATTGTCCACAACGACAGAGTTGTTAATCCGAATCGAAAACACCGACTATCCAGGGGGCACGTTGGCCTTTACACATCTCCTGTCGATGAGCCGGATGTTGTGTATACGTTATGTGAGTATCTCGTTCGATAACATCAGAAATCGTATTGCGTTCTATCGGTGGGATTGGGTCTATGAGACATCCTACAGTAAGCTGAGAATCAGCCACCCCACCTACTCCGTGTGCGTCTTCCACATCGTGAATCCCAAGATCGGAATCGTCGCCAAGTTAATTGGCCACCAGATTTCCTTGGTCAGGTGGACGGTGGCGATCGGGTTGTAGAGGACTGCGATTGCGCCGAGGAGGATCACGATGCCATCCGCGCAGATACGGTTGAACCTGCCAATTGCAATCAGCGCAGCTGCTCCACATGTGACAAAGCGCAGCCCGGTGTAGTAGCTATATTCATGGCGGCCACTCGCGCCGAACAGCCAAAAGATGGCGATCATGCCGAGAACACACCCAATGTTTTCCATCTGCGCTGGCTTTAGCTTCTGCATACGGGTCTCCGGGAACAGGTCGATGTTAGACAAGACATCACAATAACCATGCCATTTACGGATTTATATTGACCATGTAAAAGGACCATTGGTCGACTTCGTATCGCTAACCACTATGGCATGGTCGATTTGACGGCAGGTAATCTCACATCAAACATCATCAAAAAGCTGATGTTTACCAAGCGCAAACAATGTCAGTTAACAAGGACATAACACGCCTACCGTCGAATCCCCATCCCCTCGAGAATGTCATTCTCAGTCACGTTCAGCTCGGATGTCGGACGAACCACGGAGCGGGCAAGCGTTGACTTTTCTACTAAAAGACGGTCAAGAACCTGCTCAACAGAGCGACCAGAGACACCTTCAACGATAGGTAAGTGGACGGTAACAGGTCTGGTTTGGCCGATGCGGTGGGCGCGGTCTGTTGCCTGTGCTTCGACAGCCGGATTCCAGTGGCGGGTGTAGTGGATCACATGTGTTGCCGCTGTGATATTCAGACCTAGGCCGGCAGCTTTTGGTCCCAAGATCAGGACTGATTTGTTTGCGGAGCGGGAAAACTCATCAATCATAGGCTGTCGCAAGTGACCACTGGTTTTGCCATTAATCACATCTACATACCCAAGCCCAATACGGCGGCTGTGTTCTTGGAGCATATCCTGCATTACATATTTGTTTGCGAAAACAATACACTTCTCACCCCTATCCCGCACTTGCTGCAGGATGCTGAGTGTTTGCTCCAGCTTTGGGCAAGTCTCAGCGTGGTACTCAACACCGCCACCAACAGGGTGAGCGCAGATATCCAGCAACTTTTGAATGGCGACCAAGGCTTTCATGTCATCATTCTTTACTTGCTGCACAACATCCATGTAAAGCTGCTGTTGTAAACCGGACATCGGAACAACGATGCGGTTAAGGGTCTTTGCTGGGAGGTCTAATACATCTTCCTTAAGGCGTCTCAACAAGACAGGTTTTAGCATCTCCGACAGTCCATCGGCTAACTCCTGCTTTTGTTCATCCGTGGCATTCTTCCACGGATGAACGAATTCTCCCTTGAATTCGGCAAGAGAGCTCAAGTAGCCAGGGACAACAAAGTCGACAATGTTC
>CAIRTT010000658.1 GCA_903881535.1 uncultured Armatimonadota bacterium | reverse complement strand
CAGCAACGCATGCCACACCGCATGACGCTGGTTGAAAAATGTCCAGTCCAGCAACCCCTTCGGCTTGTTCCCTGGCGCGATGTCGTGAACCATCGTCCACGTCTCGAGCCGAAAGGTAACCCATGCGAGCAATGCATCACAACCAGAGGCATCTACCACCGTTGCTCCGAGCCCACGCGCAAGCACAATGGATGCCCCTATAAAGTCATTATCTGTATCGGCATTATCAATCCCGGATGCTGCCCAGCGGACATACGCATCCACAAAATCGATACCGAGCGCCGCTGCGCTGTCCAGCGCGACAATCATTGTGTCCGTGAGGCCCATGACTTCTGTCTCGCCATCCATGGCTGTCCGCAGCAAAACCGCACAGGCAAACAGACGCGCAATATGCCCACGGCGGTCATCCTTCTTAGGAGTCTCCCACCGCGTCAGCGCACAGACTTCCTCCGGATGCCACCGTAGAGGCACGGGAGGCGTAGCGCCATCCCGGATACTCTTCAGAACCACCAAGTGTTCCTCAGAGTCACTCCCGTAATCGGCATCTGCAATCTTCTTGAGAATCGCCGCATCCACCAATGGACGCACCGCATTCAGCAAGGCATCCGGGTCCGCCACAGCGCGGATAACATCGCAATCCGAACCCGGGGCCGGCGGCTCGGGAATCTCATCCACCGAACACGCTGGCGCATCCGGGACAGATGCTGAAACCTCAGCCGTCATCGCATCGATTGCGCTGGTGACCAGCATCTCGATATCGGCCTTTGTGGATGTCGCATCTATCTCCTGCCGCATCGCCGCGAGCAAGTCCTCGAGGGCCTTGACCTTGAATGGCTGCTTCCGCTTGCCGGGTTCACTGCTGGGCATTTTCACCTCCACACATACGCGCAAACACCATCCAGTTCGGACAGATCAAGGCCTCGATACCTACCATCAACTGGGATTCTCTACGGCTTCTTCAAAAATGGAACCGGTCTCAGTTCCAGCTTGCGGATACTTTGGAGGTAGTCAAGCACTGGCTTGCTCGCATCCCCGCCAACCTGCGCATGGAAATGCAATGTAAAACCGTGCGGCCCCTTGGCATCGATCAGCTTTGGCTGCAGCGTCAACATCGCTTTTACAAATTCGAGTTGCCCGAGCATCGCCGCACAGAAAATGTCCGGACGTGCCCCTCGCTCAAGAAGCAGCATCACGATTTCGCGCTGGCCCATATGGGATGCGCCATTAAGCCCAGATTCCCAGTCGCCGGCACCCCAATCGACGGTCGCATTGATGAGGCCTGGCTCTTTATCGAGCAGCTTCTTGACCATCTCGATGTCAGAGTGTGCATAAATGACAAAGTCCTGCGCCATTTGGCGGTTGACCTGCGGCTTACGCCAGCTCGGCTTGAATCCAGGGGCAGGGTAGTCGCGGACAAGCGGCGCCTCGACAGGGCCATCCGTAGATACGACTGGCTTTTCCTGCGCACTCGCAGCACATGCACTCAGCAGCCCGGCAGCCGACAACGCGATGTTGCGGCGGGAAATCATTGTCTTCATACTGGGGATTGTACTTTGGATGCTCGATGCGTTTATGGTTAACCCACCGACAACGTATCCATCTGAATATGCACTGGATCTACCGCTTCTGCATCAACGTACCACCAAAGGTAAAACCACCTCCGAAGGCGACGAGACCGACTTTAGCACTTGACTTCATCTTCGGCAATAGCTCAAAAAGTGCTAAAGGAATCGAATTCGAAGATGTATTACCGTAATGCCGGATGTTGCTGAAGACTTTGTCCTCGGGCAGATTGGTCCGCTGCCTTACCGCATTAAGAATCCGCTGATTTGCCTGGTGGGCAACCACAAAGTCAAGGTCATGGATATTGACATCGCTCGCAGCACAGGCCTTTCCAAGCTGCTCAATCATGTGATGAACAGCTTCCAGATAGACCTTAGGACCGTTTTGATAGATAAAGCCATCATCTGGCATCGGCACCCTTAGGATGCCCGCGATATCGCCTTTAGCCGAAAGCTCTGGCCTCTCGAAACTCGTGAGCATTTCATCCTGCCGGCTAGAACCAACAACCAGAGTAGCCGTCGCAGCATCACCAAAGATAGGAGCGGTCGCATAGTCTGACGGATTGGTCCTACGGCTGAGAACCTCGGTCGTCAAAACCAAAACACGGCCGTTCGGATTGTGATGTAAGTGGTCCCACGCAGCTTGCAGGCCATACAAATACCCTGAGCACGCGGAAACAATGTCCTGAGCCTGCATTTCTGGCAATGTTTCCAGTCCAAGACTTAGCTCAGCAAGCGTCATACAGGCCATCGATGGCGTGATACGCAGTGGAGTACCGGATGAACAGAAAATGGCTGTCAAATCCGCTGCAGTCAATCCATGACTTGAAAGCAACTCCGCGGCGGCTTTTGTGACCAGAGTCAAGGCATCCTCATCATCCATGACCCACCTGCGGGTCTCAATGCCAATGCGCTTTAGGATCTCATCTGCTGTCCACTCAGGACAGTTAGCCGCAATCTCATCGTTGGTCACGACACGGCTTCCCGGCGCAATTTGAAGTCCGGCGATGCCTGCGACTGGCCCAATGCGTGATGCTCTATTGGTCCGTGTCACATTAATGGCAGCCGTGTGCACGGACAATGTGATAATCGGTTCACCTGGATCCTCGATTGTCACCGGCGTCTTTGAAACGCGGAAGCCGGCCGTGGCTACCTTGAGCAGTGGAGTGCCGACCTTGACCATATTGCCCTCAGGGACAAGGATCTCCACCAGGGTGCCCTCAAGCGGGCAGCCAAGCTCAAATGCAGCCTTATCAGCTTCCATCTCACCAATCACATCCCCAGGTTTGAGGCTAGCACCAGCGCTTACTTTCCATTCGACAACGGTGACAGACTCATCTGATGGACTTGAACCAACCGCTTCAACGTACGAAAATCCCTCTTCGGGCTGAGCCCTGACTTGCCAAGTCAACGTGCCCCCAAGTACATCCACGGCTGCGGTAAGTATCCGCTTGAACCCTGGTAGCACCTGTAATTGATTCTCAAAGTGGAATGGCACATAGGTATCCGGGCGACTGACGCGACGAATCACCACTGGCACGCCAGCACGCTCGGCCACGCTAGCAGCAACTTCACTGGCCACTGATGCGGTCAGGTTGTCTTCTTGTGCGATGATCAGGCGCCCCGTCTTGCGGACGGATTCGACCACCATGTCGACATCCCAGGGTGAAATCGAACGCAAGTCGATGACATCACTTGTAACGCCCGCCACCGCAAGAGCATCCGCAGCTTTCAGACTAAAGCCTAGCGTGTTTCCCCAAGCAACAAACGTAATGTCCGTACCTGTTCGGTGGCGGCGTCCCTTCCCAATTGGGACCAGCTGTCGTGATACATCCCGGCTCGTCAGCTGACTACGGTCATTCAGACAGCTCTTAGGGTAGAAAATAATCGTCGGTCGTCCGGATGAAAAGGCGGCATTGAGCAAGCCGGCAGCATCTCCAGCAGTTGCGGGGAGGAAGACATCAATACCAGGAGTATGCGCTGCAGTGCTCTCCATACTGGATGCATGGAAGGGTCCGAGGCCTGGCTTGAAACCTCCACAGCTCACAAGGAGGATGACAGGCGCTGTCCATCCACCATCAGTTCGCCAATACATAGAGCCCATTTCAGCGAATATCTGGTTGTAGGCGATGGCAAAAAAGTCTGCGAATTGAAGGAAGCCGACCGGGCGGGCGCCGGCCAAAGCCTGACCGATGGCCACACCAACAATCGTTGATTCTGCGAGCGGCGAGTTGACGACACGCCCGGGAAATGCCTGACTAAGGCCTTTTGTAACGCCGAAAACATCGCCTTTCGGATCCTCAATATCTTCTCCAAAAAGCGAAACGCGTTCATCCTGACTAAGGTGATGCCTCAGTACCTCACGCATCGCCTCAAGCATCGTGAGCTGCTCACCAATACCGTTACCGATGTATTCGCAGTTGGCATCGACAAGCTCGTGAGGCAGCGGTGCTTTAGCATCAAAATTTGGTTCAGGATCTGGACTGTCCTGTGCATCGATGCTGTCAGCAAGCACTTTTGACTTAATGGTCTGCTCGAGGGTGGATAGCTCAACTTCGGAGATACCGTGCCCAAGCAGCCACGATCGGAGCATGGGTATCGGATCATTATTTTTGGATGTCTCATCGATTTCGGAAGCATTGCGATAGGTGCGATGGTCATCAGCGTTTGTATGGCTGTTAAGGCGTTTAACGTTAAAGACCACGATTGCAGGCTTGCGATCAGCCCGAATCTTTGCTGTTACTTTG
>CAIRTT010000657.1 GCA_903881535.1 uncultured Armatimonadota bacterium | reverse complement strand
CGGGCGTTGCGAAGTCCAGTCAGGACATCGGTGATGGCCGACTCCCGATGCTCTTCGAGCTCAGCGGCATTATCGATGCCCCTTGCGACGAAGCCACCGACATTTGCCAGAATCCGAAGGTCTTCTTCATCGAAGCCGCCCACGCGTTGGTGATAGAGATTGATGGTTCCTACGACGCGGCCGTTTACTTCCATCGGGGCAACGATAGCTGTTCGTGGAACGAACCACGCGGCTGTCGCCGCCTGGAGCATCAGATCCGTAGAGTCATAGTCCCCAACAAAGCCAACACCTGATTCGATAGTCGTAAACGTCGGTCCGGTTTTTCGGTCAATCCGTGCTGCATTAAAGAAGTCAGCATTCATTCCGCTCACGCTCACCGCGCGGGCAACGCTTCCGGAGCGCAGAAAGATTGCACATGTATCTGCTTGGAACAGGATACGAATGCGTTCTGCGACCATATCCGTCGTTTCTCGAACATCCCGGATGGTCGAAAGGACTTGGGAAACTTCGAAGATGGTGGTGTATTCAAAGGATGCCCGGTTGATGGCAGTTGCGACTTCTGTTGACACGGCATCGGGTCTTACAGTAACAGCCGCAAGGCTAGGATTCTCTAGAATAACCTGTTCGAATGCAGCGACAACGCTTGGGTCAAAGTGCGTGCCGGTTGAATCCTGAATATGTAGAAGGGCGCGTTCGTGCGTCCAGCCCTCTCGGTAGGGTCGATCGGATGTGAGTGCATCATAGACATCTGCAACAGCGAGAATCCGTCCACCAAGAGGAATATCGTGTCCGGCGAGGCCATCCGGGTACCCGCTACCATCCCATTTTTCGTGGTGATGTTTGACAACACCCATGACAGGACCGGGGAAATTCACGGGCTCTAAAATCCGGGCGCCGATTTCAGCGTGTTTCTTTACCAATGTGAACTCATCATCGGTGAGGCGCCCCGGTTTGTTCAGGATGTGTTCCGGGATACCCAGCTTCCCAACATCGTGGAGTGCAGCACCGATTTCAATGGCTTGCACATCAGGGTCCGAGAGGCCAAGTCGTTTGGCGATGGCCACTGCGAGCTTGCGAACGCGACCAATATGTTCTTGTGTGTAGCGGTCTTTGGCATCGATGGCGAGTGCAAATGCTTCGACGGTGGATTTGAGGAGCGTTTCAAGGGCATCGTTTCGTTCCACGAGTTCGCGCTTTAGCTTTTGCTCGCGGAGTACCAACATCCCAATCGGTGCGGCGATGACGACAAGTGGCAACACGACCTCATAGCGGCCACCTGACATGTGAAGTCCGATACGGATGGCGGCGACGATGGCAGCACCAGCGAGGTATCCGGGGAGGGTGGAGTACAGATCTTTGAGGATGGTGAGGAAGCGTGAACCGGATGAGGCAGATTGGACTGCGGCGAGGAGGATGACGGAGATGAAGTGATGAACGACGCTAACGCCAAAGGATAGCGATAACACAGCGAATACAGGAGATGCCCCCAAACTATTCCCAACCAAACTAAGACAAATCCAAGTCCATGAGAGAGAGATCACCGATGAGGAACAGTTAAATGCCCGCTCCAAGCCCTTCCAATTTCTATTGAATGCTTGTAAGCAACCTACGAATGCAATGTAATAGATTGTCTGGTCAATCGGCAAAATACTGACTGACAGAATCTGCAGCATAAATGATGAACTGAGTTTAAAGCTGTTGCGACCAAAATTAGTAAGCGACACAGTGACATACTTTGTTCTCGCAATCTGCGTCATGCCTATAAGTAATATTGTCGGCATTGATATTAACTGAATGTTGGATGTGCCAATTCGAAGCACCACTAAGATGTAACTGACAACTGCCAGAATTGCTATTACGTAAACCGTCTGCTTAGGCCTCATTGTTATTCATTGTTGGCTTATGACATCCGGTTCCTTAACTAAAAAAACTACGAGAACCCTCGTAGTTTTCTGCACAAACAATATAGGTGTTATCCGGCTCCGTTTGTGGACCATACTAAATCGCGCATTTTTTTGTCTCCATCAATACCACTCAACGAACTTTAACAATAATCCGTTGTTTTTAATTATTTTCGCTTTTCTAATACCGGGTATCTCACCACGGGCACTAAGTATAACTAACAGGTTTTGGTGTGTCAAGTAAAAAGTTACTGTTGAAATTACCTGAGTGTGTCGCCATTTTCAATTCGACCTGATGGGAGTGGAAATGGTCACATCAAGTTAAATCCGTTGACCACCCGAATATCTAGTCATCACGGAGTTTTCCTAATGTACTCGACCCTCTATCCACAACCAACACAAAGCGGACATCATCCAAGCGACACCCCATCAGGCATCCCCGCACAAACAAAAATCGACAAGATTCTGATGGATGCCGTTAACTGCGGGGCAAGTGATATCCATATTTCTGCAGGCCTGCCACCGATGATTCGGCACGATGGCAGCTTGCAACCAGCTAGCGACGTATCGCTGTCATCGGATGATGCAAAGCAGCTCGTGGATGCCCTCCTTGCTGCAGACCAGAAATCCCGGATGCATCGCACAAAGGATGCAGATTTCACCTACATCATCGAGGATTTTGGTCGCTTCCGGGTCAATGCCTATCAACAGCGCGGGACGCTCGCTGCCGCAATACGGCCGATACCAGCGCACATCCCCAGCATCGAAAGTCTCCGCCTTCCCCCAATCCTAAGTGATCTCACCCGGTGCCACGCCGGGCTCATTCTCGTAACAGGTTCGACGGGTTCGGGAAAGTCCACCACCATCGCGGCGATGGTCGATCACATCAACCGAGAGCGGGCGGTCCACATCCTGACACTTGAAGATCCTATTGAGTACACTTTTCAAAATCGAAGGGCGATGGTTAATCAGCGCGAAATTGGGACTGATTCCGCTGATTTTCAGAGTGCGATGCGAAGCGCGCTGCGGGAAGACCCAGATGTCATCGTCATCGGTGAACTACGCGACCTTGAAACCATGAGGGCCGCTCTAACGCTCGCGGAAACTGGACACCTAGTGTTTGCAACGCTACATACACGCAGCGCACCTAGCACGGTCGACCGTTTCATCGATGCATTTTCAGCAGAACAACAAAACCAAGTGCGTACCCAGCTCGCCGGATCGCTACAAGCCATCATTTCGCAACAGCTCATTCGCAAGGTCAACGGCGGCAGAATCGCGGCCATCGAAATCCTTACAGCAACAGCTGCGGTCAGATCGCTGATCCGTGAAGGCAAGACACATCAGCTCGCAAATGCAATCGAAACGGGTGGCGATGCCGGGATGACAAGCATGGATCGTGTTCTGTCGGATTTAGTCAAACAGGGATTTATAGGACAGTCGGATGCCCTGGAGCGTGCCATCGACCGTGAGTCCATCCATAGATACCTAAGGTCACAATCGCAGTCGATACATACATCCAGGGCCGCGTAAAAATGGCATCATTCCACTACAACGCCGTGGATGCAGCTGGACGGACGGTCCGTGCAAAAATCGATGCCGACACATTAGGAGCGGCCGTACAACGCCTGCAGCATCAAGGACTACATATCCTTGAGGTAAAGCCAAATGTTGCCAGATCGCATCGCCAAGCACCAAATACCGCTCGCCCTAAACTGGAATCTCTAGTGGTCTTCTCCAGGCAATTTGCAGTGATGATTGATGCTGGACTACCGGTTCTACGCTGCCTTGATGTCCTTTCATCCCAGACGAAGGATGCAGCTCTCCAGCGGGCCCAGCTTGCTGTAATTGGTGAAATCGAAGCAGGCAAGCCCCTTGCGACCGCACTCCACAACCAGCCACAGTGCTTTTCCGAGCTTTATGTCTCGATGGTCCGGGCAGCCGAAGCAGGCGGCATCCTCGATATCATCCTCGACCGCCTCGCCACTTTTCTCGAAAAAGAGCTGGAGATTCGTAACAAAGTCAAAGCAGCACTGACCTATCCGGTACTGGTGCTTGTCTTTGCAACCGTGATGATGAACGCGATGTTCATTATCGTCTTACCTACATTCTTGAGTATCTTCGCGGACCTCGATGTCCCGCTGCCGGTCATGACGGCGATTCTCTTCGGTCTTGCACATGTGATGCGAACCTATTGGTACATCCATATCGCCATACCAGTTGTTATCATCCTTGTTGGTAAGAAGTGGCTGGCAACGCCAAAGGGCCGTTTCACAATGGATGGCATCTTGCTCAAGCTTCCAATCCTCGGGGAAGTCATCCAGAAAATTGCCCTTGCCCGCTTTGCAAGAACCCTTGGCACATTGCTCTCAAGCGGTGTCCCCCTCCTCCAAACCATCGAAATAGTCTCCGCTACCGCCGGAAATGTTGTCCTCGCGCATGCCATCACGGGATGCAGCCGGCAGATAGAAAATGGCCGGCGCCTTGTCGAACCGCTGCAGGAGAGTCCTTGGTTTCCACCGATGTTGACGAACATGGTGGAAGTTGGTGAAGAAACGGGACGATTGGCAGAAATGCTGGACAAAGTGGCTGACTTTTACGAAAGCGAAGTGGATGCGACCGTCAAAGGACTGACATCGCTCCTCGAGCCAATCCTTATCATGTTCTTAGGAGCCATCGTGGGCGGCATTGTCCTTTGTGTCATGGTGCCTATGTTTCAGCTTGTCTCCATACTTGGTGGATAATTCGAAACCCGATAACCAGTCTCCAACCGGCTTTCACATTGAACCCGGCAACTCCGCTGGGATATACTTCGCATTGGTATCAATCCCGCAGAGACAGGATTTCCGACATCACGCACTGTTTATTGTCGGTATTCGAGCGATGTGGAACACCGCACTTCTCATAGTAAGGACGCACCCTGTATGGCACTGGACGGCACAATTGACGAGTTGAAGGCGCGCATTGCGCATCTGGAAATAGAGCTCAGTCAACGAAACAAAATCATCCAAGATCTAAACCGTCGCGTACAGGAATCCAATGATTCGACACAGCCGACCGCTGAAATCAATGAAATTGAAGAGACGCTGCGACGGTTGATGACTCGTATCGGGATGATTGTTCAGGGCACAAAGTGTCTTTTGATGGTTCATGATCCGCAGACCAATGAGCTTATTGCAGAGCGACCTGCGCTTGGTTTAGATGAATCGAATCTGAATGCACTGCGGATTGCAACCACGGATGGCCTCTCTGGACACGTGTTTACATCCGGTGCACCGGCAATCATGTACGATGCCGTCACAGATGAGTTTGGCTCGAAAGAAATTTTCAGCCAGATTGGCGTCCGCAACGGAGTCTGTGTACCGCTGATCGTTGAGAAGCGCGATGAAGAAACGAACAAGGTTGTCGACCGCAAGACAATCGGAGTCCTCCATGTCTTCAACCAGCGCTTTGGTGGTGTCTTCACGGATGAAGACGTAGCCCTGCTTGAGCGGATGAGCCGTAATGCGGCAGCCGTCATCAACACAGCAACGACATTCCGCCGTGTTGTCGAAGAAAAGCGCGAACTCGAAGAGCAAATCAATGCCCTGTCCATCGGACTGGTGATGATTGGCAAGAACGAGCGTGTCTCGCAGATGAATGCATCCGCCCGGCAAATACTTGGCATCGCACTCGATGAGAGCCTCCACAACCGTCCGATGGACTCTGTGGTCTCGAACGAGGATGTTGTTAGACTCCTGCGTACGGCAACGAGTTCAGATGTTGAAGTCACCGATGAAATCACGATTTCCGAGCCAGGTGCGCCTGAAAACATGCACACATTCCAAGTGCAGTCCGCTGCGGTAAACAATGAATCCGGTGAGCGACTCGGCACAGTAGCGATTTTCAACGACATCACTGAAATCAAAAATGTCGACAAAATGAAGACCGCCTTCGTTTCCACCGTCTCGCATGAGCTTCGTACCCCGATGACATCGATCAAGGGATTTGTAAGTACCCTGTTGATGGACGAAGACGGCACGATGTTTGATCAAGCAGACCGAATCGAATTCTACGGAATCATCGACAAAGAATGCGATCGTCTTCGCCGCCTGATTGATGACCTCCTCAATGTGTCACGTATCGAGGCTGGCGCAAGCATGCAGCTGGTCTTCGATACAGTCGATATTCCAGAGGTGCTCAAAAAGACCATCACAATCGAAAATGGAAGTACATACAAGCGGGAAACCCATTCGATTTCGTTTGAAGCGGAACCGGATGTTCCTCAGATCATCGATGCTGACCCTGACAAATTCGAGCAGATTCTTCACAACCTGATTGGAAATGCACTTAAGTATTCTCCAGATGGTGGTGCTGTCAAGATCAAGGCATCCATGGTTCCAGGCAATGAGTTTGTACAATTTGCCATATCAGACCAAGGCCTTGGAATGAGTGCAGAGTTCCTAAAGAAGTTCGGCGAGAAGTTTGCCCGTGCAGATAACCGTGACACACGTTCCATCAACGGAACGGGTATCGGCGTCTTCCTGGTTCGCAACTTTGTCGAGGGGCATGGCGGAACCATGTGGCCAGACTCTGAAGGTGTTGGCAAGGGTACGACGATTACCTTTACGATGCCTGTGAAGCAATCTGGTGACTTTGCGGCGAACCTTTCCAGCCGGGTCGCTGGATAACCAAAAGCATGGCTTCCGTGAATGTTGACATCGTTTTGTTGCCACACGCAGCAGACATCCCATTACCTGAGTATGCAACCGCACACTCAGCCGGGATGGACCTACGTGCGGCTATCACGGAAGCCATCACTCTAACACCAGGTGAGCGTCGTCTAATCCCGTCAGGCATCGCCATCGCTCTTCCACCAGGCTTTGAAGCACAGGTGCGCCCTCGCTCTGGGCTTGCCCTAAAGCACGGTATCGGGATGGTAAACGCCCCAGGGACCATCGATGCAGACTACCGTGGAGAAGTAGGCGTCCTCCTAATCAATCACGGGCAGCAGGACTTTCTGATTTCCCGTGGAGATCGCATCGCCCAGCTTGTCATCGCCAGCTATACCCGAGCAACCTGGGTACAACAAGTTTCACTGGATGAAACAGAGCGGGGCACCGGGGGCTTTGGGCACACTGGAAAGTCCTGACG
Organism: uncultured Armatimonadota bacterium; assembly: GCA_903881535.1. Lineage (GTDB taxonomy): Bacteria > Armatimonadota > Armatimonadia > Armatimonadales > Armatimonadaceae > CAIRTT01. The sequence continues at coordinate 82 of CAIRTT010000657.1, read as the reverse complement.
CAGAAGCGCCGACGCTTGCCGAAATCAATCTGTGTAAGCTCCGGGGACAGTCATCGGTTGCGATAGCCCTTGCACAACAGCG
>CAIRTT010000656.1 GCA_903881535.1 uncultured Armatimonadota bacterium | reverse complement strand
TGCCGGTAGGATCAACGCGGAACATCCGCTGCTCCTCGCCGCTGAGGAGCGCTTGAGACGCGAGGGCGTTCGAAGAGTCATAGTACCACTCGTTGTTGACGAAGTGCCAGAAGGTGACTGTGAGAGCTCGGGGCTTCCAGGACGGGCGACAAAGATGTAATCCCCTGGGATAAACGACTCAACACATGCTGCACAGACGTGACGCAACCGACGCCTAACTAAGTTGCGGTCGTGGGCCTTGCCTACCTTTTTCGATGTGACAAAGCCAAAACGCCGCCGGTGCCCACGTTTGTCCTGCATCCAATAAATGGTCAGGTGCTCAGTGTGCGCCATGCGGCGTCTGTTATATACGGTAGCGAAGTCGCGCCGTTCGGTCAAGCGATACGTGCGCGACAACATTAACGTGAAAAAGAAGTCAGGTCGCTAAGTTACTTGTTTGCAAATACAGACAAGCGGTGACGCCCCTGGCCACGGCGGTTCTTAAGGACGTTACGGCCATCACTGGTACGCATCCTTGCGCGGAAGCCATGCACACGCAGGCGACGTCGGTTTTTTGGTTGAAATGTACGCTTCATTTATTTATCTCACGTTAAATTGACCACCGGGCGAAAATAGGCCGTGGCGCAAGGGCTAAGTTATCACGCCGGTACACTGCAGCGCAAATTAAGCGGGTGTTCCGTCTTGAAAAACATGGCCTTTCGTGGGTTTTGATTGGAAATTGAGCGGAACTATTCACAACCTTACGGTGGTACAATTTCCGACCCGGCAGAGTGGCTGTGGCCTTCCTTCACATGGGGGAAGCCCTCCATCGACCGGTAAGGAGTTAAAGCTGCGATGCGACGTTGGAACTCACTCATCATCACGCTTGGGCTGGCCGGAAGCTTCGGAGTTGCCTTCGCTGCTGGACGCCTCCTCCGTGCGCCTCAACCCGCGACTGCGATCACGAATGCGCGGGCATCCGGAACACAGGTTGCCGAGCTCCCTGCAGTTTCGCTCCCTGGTACCGCCACGGACGCATCCCCTGGTGCAGAAGAAACGGAAACCCAAGGCTTTTCCCTCTTTGAAACCGTGTATGGCCTTGTCCGCTCCCAGTTTGTCGATAATCTCCCAGATAAAAACAAAATGGCGCATGGTGCTGTCCGTGCCATGCTGTCATCCTTAGATGATCCACATTCAACCTTTGTAGAGGCATCTTCCCGCCAGCTGATGGAACAGGAAGGCAAGGGTATTCTTAGCGGTATCGGTGCCGCCCTTACGATTCGTGGCATCAAGCAGGATGGCTTTACAGACTTCCGTGTGATGGTTATCGCGCCGATTGCCGGCTCTCCAGCAGCCCTCGCCGGTCTGAAACCTGGCGATTCGGTCCAAAAAGTGGATGGTCGCTACGTTTTTGGGCATAGCCCTCTGCTCGCTTACAACCGTATATTGCAGCGCTGGCAGGACCGGGATGTCACCGATGAAGAAGTTGAGAAGGTTCGCAAAAGCACCAAGGCTCGGATTGAAAACGGGATGGCGTACCGCGATGCTGAGCTGCTGCTCCGCGGCGACCGGTCGGCTGTAAAGTCCGATGCTGCGAAGGAAGTTGCCAAAAAGGATCGCTTCACGATCACGGTGCTTCGCGCTGGGAAGTCCATCGATGTTCCTGTCACGCTGGCGCAAACAAAGGTTGAACCGGTCACAGTCCAACCTGTCAACGCATCCACAGTACTTCTGAAAATTCCATTCTTTGGCGAGACTGCTGGCAAAGATGTACGTGCTGCACTTGCTGGCTCCGTTGGCAAAAATGTAATCGTTGACCTCCGGGGCAACCCGGGAGGCGATATCGAGGCGGGGCAGTCAGTCGCTGGTGCCCTCGCTGGTCCCGGTGCGTTCTGCGTTGAGATTGGTCAAAAAGGTGCCCGCAAGACGCTTAAGACGACTGGCAATGCTCTCAAACTCGGCAAGGTCGCAGTGCTTACCGACCGCGGGACTGCATCTGTGTCAGAAGCACTCGCCCTCTGTATGATAGAGCGGCGTCAGGCACCGGTGGTCGGACAGACAACATTTGGAGATGGCCTCTTGCAGGGACTCTACACACTGGATGATGGCTCTGGTTTCACACTCAATGTTGGGACCCTTGCTGGAAAGTCACGCGGCTGGGCTGGCACGGGACTGGTTCCCACTGTTGCCGTTCCAACATCCGTTGCACCATCCGCAGTGGTTACAAAAGCCGTTCAGGCACTTGGAGGTGGCAAGTAATGGCAGTCATCACCCCACGACGCATCATCGTAATTGGTGCATTCCTCACAACTGGTTTCGTGCTTGGATTCTCACAAGGGGCGCTGCAGCCGCTGAAGGGAAAGAGCTCGATAGACCGGAACGTTGCGACAGTCATGGCGATGCCAACGCTTTTCAGCGAACGTCTATCAACGGCCTTCCGTTTACCAGCCGCAAGCGCTGGAAATCCTGTTGTACTCGAGCCATACGAAACCTACCTTGCGGTGCGCGACACCATCATGACCGAGTATGCCAATCCACCAAAGGATGCAAAGGCAAATCGCGAATGGCCAAATAAGCTGAACAATGTGGCTATCAAGGGGATGGTCGCATCCGTTGGAGATATCTATACAGAATATTGGACATCGGATGAGTTCAAAAAGCAGATGGAAACGACATCCGGAAGCTTTGGCGGAGTCGGCGCCCGTCTCGATGTACGTGACCATAAGCCGCTGATTGTTGAAC
>CAIRTT010000655.1 GCA_903881535.1 uncultured Armatimonadota bacterium | reverse complement strand
CGAGCACAGCTGGCACCTCGCCCTAATGGCATTGATGCTTGTTGAACATGCAAATGAGCCTGTCGATATCTCCCGTGTGTTACAAATGATCCTCATTCACGACATCGTGGAAATCGATGCTGGCGACACCTTTGTTTATGACACCAATGCGATGACGGATAAGGCCGAACGTGAGGCACGGGCGGCAGAGCGACTATTTGGGATGCTTCCGGATGATCAGAAGGCTGAAATCTTCGCTCTTTGGCATGAGTTCGAGGCGCGCGAAACCCCGGAGGCCAAGTATGCGAGTGGCTTGGACCGACTTGCGGGGATGCTCCCCAATGCTGCGAATAATGGTGGTACTTGGAATGAGCACTCGGTTTCGGTTGAGCAAGTGACACGGCGGAATGAGAGCATTGTCACTGGATCAAATGCCGTTTGGGAACATGCAAAAACATGGATTGAACAGGCGCACTCGGCAGGGCTGATTCATTCAGAAGCTGGGCAATCTTGAAAGTAAGCATGGGTAAACCTGTCATCCAGACAGTCCTTTTAGGACTTACGGTAACCACGACGGTTATCCTGGCGTTGTCTGCGCGAGCCATTCCATTGACTCATCAGCAATCTGTGACAAGTGAAGACCTATCGAAAGATGTGACTCCGCTCGTTACACGCTATTGTAAGCCGTGCCACGCGGGGGAAAGTCCAAGCGGAGGCGTTCGGATTCCGGTCACACTCTCAACCGATAGTTTGAAGTCCGACCGTGACCTTTATCGACGGATACATCGTGTTGTCCGTGAGCGTTCGATGCCTCCGACAGGCTCTCCGATGCCCAATGCACAGCGTAGAACGGCTGCACTTGATACGCTTGGCAGGGCACTCGATGCGCTTGATCTGGCGGCAAAACCGACGGATCCTGGCCGTGTGGCTCCACGCCGACTGAACCGCACGGAATACAACAATACGGTTCAGGACCTTTTTGGAATTACGCTAACGCCTGCAGATAGCTTTCCCGCCGACAGCGGTGGCGGAGGAGGCTTTGACAACAACGCCGATACGCTCTATCTGCCTCCGGTCCTCCTCGAACGCTATCTTGTGGCGGCGGACCAAATCCTAGATGCCGCAAAGCCGGAGAAATGGCTTACCGTAAAACCCACAAAAGGCATCACAGATGTTGCAGCTGCGCGACAAGCGCTAGCACGATTTACATCGAAGGCATTTCGAAGACCGGTCCGCCAGCCTGAACTCGAAGGCTTGGTGCGCTTGTTTACCCAGCAGCGCCGAAGTGGGCTGCCATACAGTGCCGCCTTACGTGTAAGCATCAAAGCAGTACTGATATCGCCAGGATTTCTCTTCCGAGTTGATGAAACAGTTCCATCAAAGAGTGGTCCGCAAGCCCTGGATGCCTACACATTAGCGAGTCGAATGTCCTACTTTGTGTGGTCATCGATGCCCGATGCCCCCCTCATGGCCGCGGCGGAAAATGGGTCTCTGCTGAAACAGGATGTTCAGATTGCCCAGCTGCGACGGATGCTGAATGCCCCGCGTGCATCCACATTTGGCGCGCTCTTTGGTGGCCAGTGGCTTCGTGCTAAAGAGATTTTGCAGACGGCACAGCCGGACCCTGGCAAGTATCCGATGTTCACAAAGACGCTTCGTCAGGCGATGTTTGATGAAGTTGCGCTTTACGTGTCGACGATGGTCCGTGAGAATCGCCCAGTCCGTAACCTGGTCGAGAGTGATTTCTCATTTGTAAACGATGAGCTGGCAAAGCACTACGGCATGCCCGGAGTTGCTGGAAATGAAATGCGACGCGTTCAAACGGATGGTGTACAGCGTGGAGGGCTTCTCGGTATGGGGGCCTTGCTCACCGTCACAAGCTATTCGCAGCGAACAAGCCCGGTTCTACGCGGCAAGTGGGTGATGGCTGAGGTTCTTGGGGCACCGCCACCGCCTCCTCCTCCAGTTGTCAATACGCTTCCTGCCGATGAACGCCCGCAACAGGGCCTGACGCTGCGCCAGCGACTGGAAGCGCATCGGAACAAACCCGAATGTAAAGGCTGTCACCAGCGGATTGACCCTATGGGCTTTGCCCTCGAAAACTTTGATGCCGTTGGGCGTTGG
>CAIRTT010000654.1 GCA_903881535.1 uncultured Armatimonadota bacterium | reverse complement strand
TCAGTCACTCCAACCGGTCGACAGCACGGGTGGCAACAGCACTCTCCGTGGCAACCATAACGGCGGAATCATCCGCTTCGAGAAGAAGGTTCAGGGGCAAACGGCAAGGATGTTCATCGTTATCGGTGACAACGGACGCCGCGGCATGATGCAAAACCTCGAGGACGGACCAACGACGGGAACGACACGCATCGCCGATGTCGGCTCCTTCGGACCAGAGCCAGATAACCGCGCATTGACAGGTGTTGTTATCCGCCTTAACGATGACGGAACCATCCCGACGGACAACCCGTTCTACAACCACACACTGACATTCTCCGGCCAAACAGATGCTGGTCTCCAGAACGAAGCGGTTGCTAACCTCAAGCGTGTCTACGCCTACGGAGTCCGTAACTCCTTTGGACTTGCAATCGATCCATTCTCCGGCAAGCTTTGGGAGTCCGAGAACGGTGATGATGCGATGGATGAACTGAACATCATCAACAAGGGTCACAATGGTGGATGGATTCAGTTCATGGGGCCAAAGTCACGTATTGGTCAATTCCGAGACATTGAACTTGCACAAGCTACAGTGTCACTCGGTAACCAAAACCGCTATCCGGTTTCGAATATCTCAACGACAACCGCTCTTGGTGAGGCCCGCCTCGTCAATATCACAGGTGCAACCTACGGTGACCCAGTCTTCTCCTGGAAGTACTGCATCGCTCCAAACGCGATTGGCTTTGTCAATGGCAATGGCCTTGGCGCAAAGTACAACGGCAACTTGATTGTTGGCTCTGCACGTGGGAACAGTGGCAACACAGCTGGCGTAAATGCCTACGGCGTTCTGTACCGCTTCGTACCAAACGCTGCCCGTACAGGTCTGCAGTTTGCAGATCGTCTCTTGACGGACAAGGTTGCAGACAACACGGCTAAGGGTGGCCTCACCGAGCAGTCAACAGTCCTGTTTGGCACCGGCTTTGAGATCGTCACGGATGTTATCACGGCACCAGATGGTTCCCTTTACGTGCTCGGGATGACGAGTGCTGGTAACGGAAAGGTCTTCCGGATCACGACGAAGTAGTCTCTGGCTACTTAATGTAATGCCCCTCCTGTCAGGCTTTCTGGCAGGAGGGGTGTTTGTTTTTACTTGTTGGCCCGCGGGAAGAACTTTGACATCAGGGCCTTGTCGATACGGTTCATCAGAGGCGTGATCGCGATGGCGAGGAGGAGGGGGAGGAGGATTGTCGCGATGTAGACGGTGATGATTGGAAGGCCCAGCCTGTCGGTGATGCCCGCAAGGTAGTGAGCGTGAAGGTTGAACTGCATATGGAACAGAAAGTATGGGTAGGAAATGTCTCCAAGCCACTTCAACCCTCTGCCATGTTGCCAGACTTTTGCATCCAAGGCTTGGTAACTCAGAGTCGCGATCATCAGCAACCCAAACCACTGGATCACTGCAAATGGAATTGCATCCAGCCTGACCTGTCCAATCGCCACGATAGCGACCATGATTAGAGTCATCCAATGTGGGATGCGTCGCGTAATCGTCAGACAGCTCATGATGCCAAGGCCAAACCACGGCCAGTGTTGGATAAACCAGGTTGTACGGATGACATTTGGTGCGATGTAAAAGCAAATGACACTGGTTGCGATTATCCAGATGGCCATCGACAAATCCCGTATTCGCCGGTCCCGAGTGATTTTGTGGATGACCGTGATGGAGATTGCAAACAACAGGTAGAGCTGGAATTCGATGCAGAGTGTCCATGCAACGCCACCGATAACATCTGAGCCCGCGACACGCGGGATGTACAAGAGGTTACAAATCAGCTCGACTGCACTTGGAATTGGAAGGGGTAGACCTTGACGGAGCGCCGCGCCGCTGCCGATAAGCATCACAAATGCAATCGATAGCCACCACGTTGGCGAGAGACGGATA
>CAIRTT010000653.1 GCA_903881535.1 uncultured Armatimonadota bacterium | reverse complement strand
AATTTGCTCGACGGGTACAAAGCCGCCCCAGTGTACATATGGCCCAATATATTCAGTTGGCTTACGTGATGTCCAAATTACTAACTCGACAGGCCGTCCTTCGATCGTCAAACCTTTGTTGAGAATTTGAGATAGCCAAAAAAGCGTTTGGCGAAACATGTCGTTGATGCTGCCGGTATACACGATGCGGATGATGTCATCCGGGGGACAAACCGTTTTTGCCAGTGACTGGCAGCGATCTATATCTAAGACGTGGTGAAGGGGCTCGCTTCCTAGGCCAAACCGGTCACGAAATCGAAGAGCCATCGGTTCTGAGACAGTCCAGATATGTTCAGCTCCACGAAGAGAAAGTAATCGTTCTGCACCGAAGATATTGACAGCTGGAGATGGATTGCACGAGAACCAATCGTCAGGTTCCCAGACGTAGAGTGGTAACTTGAGCTTTTCAGCCACGCGCCAAGCAGAGATTGTAAACTCGATGTTTGCCGTGCCAGTAACAATTGACTCGATATTACGGTCCTTACAAATCTTCACCCCCCTACGCGTAATGTCAGAAACCCGTAATGCGTTAAGGTTAGCGATGATCGGAACTCCCCAGCGGCTGGGGCGAATGGCTCCCTGCCGGATTCCAGGGACGACTTCATGCGGACACGGGAGGTAGGTGGACCGGACTGTGTCATCGACGGGGTCGTGAAATGTCCCGCAACAAAGGACATGAAGATGCTCAGCGGGCATCCCCAAAAAGCACTGACGCAAAATAAGAGGCGCTCCCGCCAATGTGCTTGGCGGGAAGTCATTTACGATGAGTGTGCTTTTCCAGTCCACCGGTTTATTACCCTGCCGTCCGTGTAACCCACGCAGCATGGATTTCCGTGAAGATGTCATCCAGAGACTTCGTGATGTCCCACTTTGGATAGTGTTCCTTGATCTTGCTCAGATCTGAGATGTAACACATGTGGTCGCCTTCACGGTTTTTGTCCACATATTCATAACGCATCGGCTTGCCGGAAACGGCAGCGATTCGATCGAACGCTTCCAAAATGGAACAGCTGTTGCTACGCCCACCGCCCAAGTTATAAACCTCGCCAACACGCGGAGCGGCAATAAAGGCATCAATAAAGTGTGCGACATCGAGGGAATGGATATTGTCACGTACCTGCTTACCGAGGTAGCCGAAGACGTTGTAGTTTCGCTCCTCGAGGTTGCACTTGACGAGATAGGACAAAAAGCCATGCAGCTCAACACCAGAGTGGTTTGGCCCAGTCAGACATCCGCCACGCAGACAGCAAGTTGGCATGCTGAAATAACGACCATATTCTTGCACCATGATGTCCGCTGCAACTTTGCTTGCACCAAACAGCGAGTGTTTGCACTGATCGATCGAAAGCGACTCGCGAATACCGTCAAAGTCAGCATCGTCAGCGTATTCCCACCGAGTGTCCAGTTCCTTCAGCGGAAGGTAGTTTGGAGTATCGCCATAGACCTTGTTCGTTGACATGTGCACAAATGGGCTCTCCGCCGCAAATTGCCGCGTCGCCTCAAGCATGTTCATCGTACCAACGGCGTTGGTATCGAAATCAGCAAAGGGCATTTTGGCCGCAAGGTCATGGCTTGGCTGTGCAGCTGTGTGAACAATGGCATCCGGGCGGACGGTTTCAAGCAAGCCCAGAACCCCATTCCGGTCACGAATATCCACCTCATGATGGACAAAGCTTGGAAGCTGTTCCTGTAGCCGGCTTTGATTCCAGCGGGTATCACCATTTGGACCAAAGAAGACAGCACGACCGTTGTTATCTGCTCCGTGAATTTCCCAGCCAAGTCCCGCAAAATGTACACAGACTTCACTGCCAATCAGCCCGGATGATCCCGTAACAAGTAACTTCTTCATTTCTTCAATTCCTCTTGCCTAGAGACTTCCCAGCGCTTAGCGCGGTCAATCCATAAATAAATGGGGCCACGAAAAAGGGATGAATAAAAGCCGAGCATCCCATCGCGATAACCCTTCCACTGAATGTAATACAGCACAAACAATCGCAGCCCTTGGTAAAAGAGCTTGAACGGGTTTTCCGCCTTGCGTTCATCCTGCGTCAGTCGCTCCACATCTCGCTGCGTATAGTAGTTGAACTTTTGAACTACTTCTTCAACGGTGTGATTTGTGTAGTGATCATATGGATGTTTGAAGTCGATCGAATCAGCGGAAACGTCGAGGTCTTCATGCTCGAGCTTGCATGGATAACGTGCCGTCCCCTTGCGGAACATGTGATTGCGCATACTGCGGCTCGGGTGTCCAACCCCCCAGGACATCGGGAGACCAAACATATGATGCCTGCCTAAAAAGCGAACCGTGTTAATGTTTGCGGGCGGATTTACTAGAAATGTAAGAATCTCAGTCTGAAGCTCTGGTGTGAGGACTTCATCTGAATCAAGGCGAATCACCCAGTCCGTTGTTGCGGCATCAAAACCAGTGTTTACATTTGCATAAATGTAATCGACTTTATCGATGACCGTCACATTCACGTATTCCGCGCACAGGGCCTGCGTGCCATCCGTAGATGACATATCAACGACAACCACCTCGTCGGCAAACCGGATTGACTCGAGTGTCGGTCGGAAGAAAGCAGCGACATTCTTGGTTGGAATAATGACAGCAACGGTTTGGCGGGACATGTTACCGGGATTCCTCAGAATCAAACCAAGCAATCGTTTCCGCAAGTCCACGATTGATGTCCCATTCAGCGGCGAAACCAAATGCCTGAAGCCTGGATGTATCCGTCGTCCAGCGCTGCGCATCCCCGATCCAGCTTGCCCCCGTCGTTTCAATTCTGCAGGTCGCGGAAAGGCCACGGGCATCAATAATACGACTGGCTAGGTCAAGAATACTCATCGGGGCGCCCCCCGAAACATTGTAAGCTTGCCCACATTCACCATAAGCGGCGAGGTGCAGAAAAGCTGAAACAGCATCACGGACATAGGTAAATTCACGCACTTGCTGCCCTGAACCAAGAACGGAAAGGATATTGGGATCATGCCCAAGCTTACGCAAAAAGTCCAGAATCACAAAGCGGGCCATCCGCGGTCCGTAAGCGTTGAAAATGCGCGCTGCCACACCCGGTACGCCGTAGACGCTATGATGGCAGTTCATCACATGCTCGGTTGAGAGCTTGCTGAAGCCATACGGGGAGATGGGCCGAAGCGCCGTGGTCTCGCGAATAGGCAGCTCGGCAGGTTCACCATAGACAGCCGCGGATGACGCGACCACAACTTTTTTCAAACCCGTTAGCCCGCGGCAAGCACGAAAGACGTTGTATGTCCCTCCCACATTGGCATCAAAGTCATAGTCGGGATTCTCAACCGAGCCTGGCACGGATGCATTGGCTGCGAAGTGGAACACGTACTTAGGGCATACGTCTTTGAAAATTCTGTCCACTTGATCTCTGTCAGTCACATCAGCGGTGATACAAGAGATTCCAGTAACATGGCTGAGGTTCGACCACTTGCCGGATTGGAGGTTGTCGATAACGGTAACACTTGCGCCGTGGCCGGCAAGGACATCCACGAGATGCGATCCGATAAACCCTGCGCCACCCGTAACGATGACATTTGTGTTAGCGAACTGTGATTCCTGAATCATGGATGAGTCCTCTCATTACGTACGGTTTCATACAGCGGTAAAAGTTGAGTTGTGACGGCACGGACAGAGTACTTTGCAGCGACGAGCGCCTTTCCATTTGCGCCGTAACGCTGAGCCATCTCCGTATTGGTAAGAACACTGATGATTGCAGCTGCCACTGCGCTTCCATTTTGTTCCGCTGCCACGCCAGCATCATTTCCTTCGATAAGCTCTGGCAGTCCATGTGCACGGCCGCCAACCACTGGCTTTCCAAGGCTCCACGCTTCGAGATAAACCGTGGGCAGAATTTCCGACATACTTGGCATGCAGAAGACATCGCAGGCTGCCAGGGCATCTGCCTTTTCCTGAAGTGAAACTTTGCCTAAGTAGTGAACATTCACCAGGGTGTTATCGAAGACTCGAACTTCTTCATCACTCCCGGGTCCGATAAAGACAAACTGCGCATCCGGGAGAGCTTGCGTCACATCAGCTACCGCATCGATAACAGCCGCTGCCCCTTTTTGAGCCATCATCCGTCCAACGTAGACCACCAATGGAGCAGCCCCCAGGTTGTGTCGTTCACGAAACGATATTGGATTTGTGGATGCCGGAAGGTCTGGTGAAACTCCGATGGTCGAGACGCGCCTGGGTTCAATTCCAAGACTGATTAGGTAGTCAGAATCTGTTTGGACGAGGCCTATGACGCGATCGCATTTTTTGTAATGGCGTACATCGGCTGCCGCATCTCCCCACTGTCCCGGGTGCACAAAGGGCGTATTGATATATGGTTTGCCGCAAGCCTCCGCAGCATCACGGAACAACCAACCGAGTAAACCGTTTGCCAATGAATGAACGACATCGCATTGAGAGACCAATGCGACAGCACGTTTCCAGTAAAGCGACCGGAAAAAGAGATAAGCAACAGACTGCATTTTGGCGAAGTCTTTTCGGAGAATAGGAACAGCCCGGATTGCGCACGGAAGGAGCATCAGCTTTTCAACTGCCGTACGCGGACAGATGGCAGTCACAGGGATTCCGTTGTCATCAAAGTCATCGTGTGGCGGTGTGAGCAGCGAGTCGAAGAGAACAGCGAGACGCTTGCTGCCTGTGTATGGTGCAAAGTTTGCCGCGGCGACAGAAACATGGTGACCTTCGGCTAGAAATGCCCTACTGATTTGCATCACATGAACTTCAACCCCACCGACAAAAGGTGGGTAGCGCTGTGCGATGAGTAGAATCTTCACGCTTGTTGCCTTCCGGCAGTGTTTGTACTCAGGGTCGTATCAGCTCCTGTTGCTGTTCAGGGACTTTGAGCGAAAGCCCCCGACTCACTCCCGGCTCCTGCATCGTCACCCCAAACCAAAGCGGAGCAGCCTCCATGGTTGTGGCATTGTGCGTGATCAGCACAAACTGGCTCTTCGTGCCAAAGTCCTTGACGAGATCTGCAAACTTTTCCACATTGAGGCCATCCAGAGGTGCATCCACTTCATCCAGAACACAAAACGGCGCCGGACGTACTTCAAGGAATGCAAACAAAAGTGCCGTCGCAGTGAGTGCCCGCTCGCCACCAGAGAGAAGCGCAAGGTTTTGGCGTCTTTTCCCGGGAGGCTGTGCATGGATTTCCACACCAGAGTCCAAAATATTGTCTGGGTCTGTCAGGACGAGGTCGGTCGTCCCACCACCAAACAAGCGGGCAAAGTAACGACGGAATGCTTCTCCAACTTGCTTATAGGTTTGTTCAAGGACACCAACGGTGCTCTGATCGATTTCGGAAATGGCCCCAAGCAGTGTCTTCTTTGCGTTTACAAGATCATCCTGTTGCTCTGTCAAGAATGTAAAACGTTCACTAACCTTTGCGTATTCCTCGATTGCTCCCACATTTACGGTTCCAAGTGCCTTTATCTCACGGCGGAGTCGGGCTATTTCTTGTGCGATGTCCTTTGGAGGAGCATCACCGCCCGTCAACACCACCGCCGCATCCGGGTGCAGCTCATACTCAACTTGAAGGCGTTGTACCACTGTGTCAATCTGCGTCTCCAAGCGGGCAATTCTGATTTTCGCCGCTTGCTCGACACCGGTAGCCTTTTGCATCGCCAAATGCAGATCTTGCATGACCTTGTGCTGCGTATCCGTCAATGTGCGAAGAGCATCCCGTTTTTTGTCTGCCAACACTGCAACTTCACCCGCCGATTGCAAGCGTTTCTTTGCTGCAACCAGCGCATCCGTGCGCTCACCCGCAACACGGTCATCTTCTGCAAGCACCCGTCGGGCCTCTGCAATACGCTTCGCCCGGAATTCCGCGTCCGTCTGGTTTCGTGCCAGAAGTTCATCGAGGCGATGCCTCTCCCGCTTCAGCGCATCACCCTCGGCCCGCAATGTAGCGACATCGGCTGCGAGCTGCCTAGATGCCTCCCGCTGTTCATCCCGCTTCAAGCTTAGCGATACCTGCCGCTTGACGAAGTCCTCACGGGTTGCCTGCGCACCTTCATCCGAGAGATCTGCATCACTAATCGCTTCTGACAACTTAGCAGCATTGCCCTCATCGACATTGATTTGATTGATGATGGTTTGCAGCTGTTGTTCATGTGCCTTGGCTTCGCGCGCAACTTTCTCGGCCGCAAGCTTTGCAGCTGAGACGCCGGCTTGGGCTCCACGGATACTGGCAACCGTTTCGTTGAGCTGGGCTTCGACTTTGGCGAGTTGGCCGCGCAGCGTCCCTTCCTCTGCAGCCAGACGCTCCACGGATGCACGTGCAGCATCCAGACGCATTAAACTGCCATCCAGACGCTCACCCAGCTCTGCAATCTCGCGTTTGCGTGCAAGCAGATTTGGTCCTTGTTTCCCCGCTCGCCCACCCGTAATTGCTCCCGTTGGGACGACAACCTCACCGCCAAGCGTTACGATACGAGCCCAGTCACGACCAATTTTCCGGCTTACATTGGTTGCCGTTTCCAAGTCATCGACAACCAACACACGTGCCAAATGCATCCGAACGGCAACGGCTACATCGGCATCATATTCAACCAAATCCGCAGCAGAACCAAGCACACCCGTGTGTTGCCGACCAGCTAACCGGAGGGTATCAGGCACCGCGACATCCCGAAGTTCATCCAATGGCAGAAATGTTGCTCGTCCTGAGCGGGTCTCATTCAGCCAGCGGATAGCAGCCTTCGCATTTCGCTCAGTGTCTGTGATGATGTCTTGAAGCGATGCGCCAAGAGCAACCTCGATCGCCGTTTCATAGTCTTGCGGAACCCGGATGATATCTGCAAAGACATCGAACCGTCCTTGGATATCGCCATCCTCCTGCCCACGCATCACCGCTTTGACACCAGCAAAATAGCCCTCGAGCGCAGCCTCTGTTTCTTCGAGCACCATCAGGCGACTCTCAAGCCCAGCGATGCTCCGCTGGAGCTCATTACCCGTACGGAAGGCTTCTTCTCTTTGGGACACGATGTCAGCCAGGGTAGATGTCCGTGTGGCCTCAAGCTGTGTCCTGAGGGACACTTCTATTTCCTTGAGGCTTGTGACCTGAGCCTCAGCCGTGACGATTGCTGCATCCGAGGTGTCAACCTCTGACCGGAGATCTCCAACCTTTACCTGTAATGACTGGCTTGACCCCTTGCGAAGCGCAATTCGCTCTTCTAAGGCTTTGAGTTCCGATTTCTGGCTCGCAAGTTTTCGGGCGAGCGCGATGTAATCGGCTTCCTGCCCAGCCAGTGCACGCACGGTGGCTGCAAGCTGCTGCTCAGTTTCCCGAGCACTTTGATCGGCACGCTGAAGATTCTGTGTCGCCTCGCTGAACTGCGATGTCTTCTCTGTGACCGCAGTGTCCTTTGCTAATCGCTCAGCCAATATCTGTTCACGGGATGACTCCGTCGCTTCGATATCCGTCTCCAGCGATGCAATCGTTGCCTCACTGGACTTACGGCGTTCCGCCGCGATATCAATACGTGATTGGATATTCTGAACATCCGTTCGAAGCTCACTTACCTGCTGCCGGGCATCATCGCGATGTTTCTCAGCAGCAGAAAGGTCCTGTCTCGCCGCTAGAACTTCATCTTCCTTCGAGATGATTTCTAGGCCAAGTTGTTCACATTCTGCTGATGCCTGACGTGCCTGCACTAAAAGTGCATTGTGCTCACTCGTCAGCCGGGTGTAGTCTGCCGCCAAAACACCGACTTCGATTTCACGCAAGCGATCGGACAAGCCAATGAATCGCTCGGCGGTTTCAGCCTGACGGCGGAGAGGCTCCACCTGAGCACTGATTTCAGACAGGATGTCACGTACACGGACCAGGTTGGCATCGGTGTTTTCAAGCTTACGCTCAGCCTCTCGTTTCCGGACACGATATTTCTTGATGCCCGCGGCTTCCTCAAAGAGCTCACGTCGGGTTTCCGGTTTGGCACTAAGGATCGCATCAATTTCAGATTGACTAACAATCGCGTAGGCTCCACGGCCAACACCCGTATCGAAAAAGAGCTCAGCAATGTCCTTGAGCCGGCAGGCAGTTTTGTTGATGAAGTATTCGGATTCACCATCCCTGTAGACCCGTCGGGTGACCGTGACTTCATTAAAGTCCAATGGGAGAAAACGGTCTTCATTGTCGACGGTGAGCGACACCTCAGCCATCCCCATTGGCTTACGCTTGGAAGACCCAGCGAAGATCACATCTTGGTTGCGGGTCGCTCGAACCGTGCTTGCTTTTTGCTCACCAAGACACCAGACAAGAGCATCGAGGAGATTACTCTTGCCTGAACCATTTGGACCAACGATACAGGTTACACCGGGAACGAACTCGATGACTGTTTTGTCAGCAAAGGTCTTGAATCCATGCAAAGTCAATCGTTTTAGGCGCATCGCAAGCGTATTGTATGGAATCAAAACCAGTAAAACAAACAGGCTCCGATGATGTTTATCACCGGAGCCTGTAATTTGAGTATAGAACCGACCTTATTGTCCGCGTCCACCTTCAACATTTGCCGGAGGAGGTTGATTCTCTCCACCAACGGCAGGTTGACCATCCTTCATTCCCTTGACGGGACCTGTTGCACCAGGACCTGTTCCATCAAGACTACCAACAATGTTTTCCTTTTCAGGAGACAAAGTCTTTGAACCAACAAAGATTGCAGCGGCGATTGCCACCACAACTCCGATGGCCGCAAGGATCATTTTTTTCTTTTCATCCATGGCTTATTTGTACTGTCCATCGAAGTGAAGAAGGTTGCGGTTGGATCCACCGGCAGCTGCACGCGAAGCAACCGTTGCAGCGGTCCACGGCCAAGGCATTAGAGACTCAGGGGTCAGTGCCTTCGCATGGCCATCAGCAAAAAGGTAGTTGACCTTTGCTTGGTGCGCACCGAGGTTGATACGCATTGCACCTGGTTTTGAAGAACACCAGGTTGCGGTAACCGTGTTTGGCCATACTGGGAACTTCTGGTTTGTAAGGTACTCGGCCCAGCCGGCTGCTTCATAGGTGCGATAGCGCCAGTAGGCATAACCTTCTGTGTAGGATGCGCTTGTCCAGAGCTCGTAAGAGGAAACGGTGTCTGCAGGTGCACCCACAGATGCAAGGCTCAAGGAAGCATTCGCATCGTAGTAAGGGTGCAAACCAAATGCAAACCACTCATCTGTGTTGCGGTAGTGGGTGAACGAATAGCTGATT
>CAIRTT010000652.1 GCA_903881535.1 uncultured Armatimonadota bacterium | reverse complement strand
GGCTCTCCTTACAAATTGGTTGAGAATACGGAGATCGCCGGGCGCACCCTGCCCGCCATGTTCCAGACCGCGACCGCTCTGGCGGAAACCCGGGGCGCAGGATTTCGCCAAGTCGCTCTCGACACGATGAACCATCTTCTTGGACACGAGGTGCAACGATTGCAGATGCTCCAGAAGGTAAACGACCACATCCGTCCGGAAGAAGTCAAACTAGCGCAATCGCAACAGTCGGAGCTGGCGATAGCTCTTCAGCAATCACGCCTCCGGCTGGACTCCGTGCGACTGATCTGGAAGGGGCCGCCCGAAGCGCTCCAGTGAGGACCGAAGGCAGCCATATTCGATAAAGCAAGTCATGGCAGCTTGACCCCCGATGATGAGTGGTGCGCTGTTTCCATAGCGTCAATGGCGAGCCTAAGTTGACCGGAACCACGTTCGTTGCTGGCGGTGCATTGACAGAGGGCTTGTTGGTCTTGGCGGGGGTTGTTTCGTAGAGAGGCGCACACCCTCGTCGTGCCGGTGGATGAGTGCCATCGATCGCTTGCCGGACCATGCTTTTTGATAGATGCTTTACTCATGAACAGACTGCTCCCCATTATTTCCGTTTTCCTTGCCGCCGCCGCGTTTTTGGTGGTTGTATTCGGGCTTGGCGGCAAGTCCCAACCGTTGCCAACGGTTGGCAGTGAAAGTTCTATCAGCTCGCTGGCCGCTCAGATTGAGGATTACCGGAAAGACCTTGAAGCACTCAAAGATTCGCACCACCTGTTAGAGGAAAGGTTGGCGACAGCAGAGAAAACCGGGTCGCCAGCAAATGAATCGCCAGAGATTGTCCGTCTCAGGCAACGGATTAATGAACTTGAAGCAGGCCAAGCTCAATTGACCCAACTCACGCGCGATATAGACAAGAATGGCGTAATCTCCGGCTTGGAGAAAGAACTGCTCAAAGCCAACTCCATCCTGATGGACACCAATCAGCCCGTAGCGACACGTCTCAGGCAGACTGAAACATTGAAGCGCAGTGGGCACTTTGACGAACGGGCAGTGAAGGTGGTAACCGACCTTTACGGACAGACAGGAAACTACATGGAAAAGGCAGGCGTGCTGAACGCGTTGAGTGGCGTTCTGGTACCGGAGCTTCGCGATCAGATTCTGGATGACTTGAGCGCCGTGGTTAAGGCTGGATACACTGACCCGCGATTTCGATACACTGCGATAGGCGCGCTGGAGCCTATGGTCAAGGATCCGGAGGTGCAGTTGTGGCTGGGTCATCTGGCTCAGAACGATCCCGAACCAAAACTGGCCGAGCGGGCAGGACAGTTAATTGGGACTGTGCCGCCCGCGACCACCACGCCCCCGGCAGCGCCCTTGCCCGGAAAGCGATAAACTTCAGTTTGACTCCGGTAACTCCATTTCCAATTGCCGAGGTTGTAGGCCGCTTCTGTGGAGAGGCGGTTTTTTGAGGATTTCGCCGGCTTGCAGAGTCGGCCTAAAACAAATTCCCGTTTCTGAAGACTTACCAGAGGTGACCTGAAAACAGTCACACTCATCCTTGCATTTGTTGGATTCGCTTACGCCCAAACCGACCCCTGCATAGCCCTGACTGCTAAATCGCCTTAGCCCTTTGCGTGTAGGGTTCGGCCGCTCAAGTCCCTTCAGTTTCCTCGTAACCACACTCCGCGAATTCGTCGCTACCAGATAGCGCAACGCGTCCGCCGCGTCATCAGCATCCACCTTCAACACATCTTCGGGCCGGTTCGGATCGTGTTGCAGCGTCGGCAGCGCTCAAAGCACGCTCGGATCGTATGCCCCGTTCCACCATGCATTATTGGGTGCGCCGTCGGCTCGGAGCGTGCGACCATCCAGCTTGTCGAGTGTCATGGTCTCAGCATGACCG
>CAIRTT010000651.1 GCA_903881535.1 uncultured Armatimonadota bacterium | reverse complement strand
TTCCAAAAGACGGGTGACCGAATTGCGGCAACCACTTTGCACCAGCGTGTCTCGAATCGGATCATCACGCTGAGCGCCGATGACTTTTCGTTGAGTCGGGAAGGACAGGCTCCGCTGCAATCCAAGGACTTCAAAGTACATCAGGTGCAGCGCACAGGAATTCAAGGAGGCCAGCGCCTGAGCCTGCTTTTGCGAGGCGGAGCGGGAGACGTGACGCTGGTTTATGAACTGTTGGATGACGACGCCTTCCTGCGCCGTCATCTCGAGTTTTCTCCCACTGCGCCGATGCTGTTGCGCCAGGTTGAGGTTTGGAAAATTGGGTTGGAGGGCCAGTGCTTTGACCAGGAAACGGGGCCTCCTGATGAACTGTTGAACAATGTGTGGGGTGTGGATCGCAAGACCGGTTTTGGAAAGCCGGTGTTTCTCGAAGACACATTTTGGGGTCTGGAATTTCCCGCCGGCTACAATCACTACGCCTCTGGATTCCTGACGCTCAGTCATCTACCGGGTCGCACGATCACAACGAAGTTCATCAGCAAGACAGCCGTTCTTGGTGTCGCGCCTGCTAGATCAGTTGCCTCCAGATTTCGCGCCTATATCGCCCAGGGACGCCACCGTCCGGCGTTGCCCGCAGTTCAAGTGGACTACAACACGTGGACCACCGTGTCGCCCGCCACAGAGGCCAATAGCTTGGATCTCATCGGGCAGTTCAAAAGAAACCTGTTCGAGCCGCATCGGATTGCCTTTGACAGCTTCACCTTAGACGACGGTTGGGATGCGAAGAACAGCCTGTGGGATCTAAACACCAATGGATTTCCCAATGGATTCAAACCTCTGTTGGCTGCGTTGCAGCCCATGGGAACGAAGCTGGGCCTGTGGCTCTCACCCTCCAGCGGGTATGAGCATGCGGCCTGGGGCGCAAAGCAGGGGTATGCCCGGAATGCGACGTTCGACTGGTTTCTCTGTCAGAGTGATCCCGGCTATCGCCGCTCCATGAGCCGCCTCGTCCCGGATTTGATCCGTAATTATGATGTGGGTTTTTTCAAGATGGACGGCTTCTGCGCCAGTTGCGACACCCCGTTGCACGCTCACCATCTGGACGGCGATTTCGCCCGCGAGGCCAATGTGGATGCCTTCATTGAAATGCTCACCGCCATGCGGAAGGCCAAGCCCGGTGTGTATTTGGACCCAACGAGTGGGATGTGGCTCAGCCCGTGGTGGCTGTGGTTTGTGGATTCGGTTTATGCCGATACCTACGACGGAACCGCTCCGGCCTTGGTGCCTTCTCCCAATGGGTTCGATGGTGCGACTACCATCCGCGATGCGCTATTGCGTCGAAGAATCGCCTCAAATCCTGGATTTGATCCCGCCGCCATCGAAACCCTCGGAGTTTATCTAGACCCCACTCTGGCCATTGATCCCGCCAGTTTTTTTGATAGCTGGCACGACAACGCCATGATGGTCGCCGGCCGTGGAAACCGCCTGCTCACCTTCTACATGAACCCGGCGAAGTTCCCGAATCCCGAGCGGGATTGGCCATTCCTGGCGCGCATGATCGATTGGGCCCGGCACAACGCTACGACACTCGCTCAAACCGAGATGATCTTGGGCGATCCCTACCGCGGGGAGGCCTACGGTTATGCTCATTTTATGGGAGGGCGCGGAATCCTGGCTCTGCGCAATCCCTTCATTCAGCCCCAGACGGTGCACGTGAAGTTGGATGAATCCAGTGGTTGGAAGCCAAGCGACGCTGGAAACGGGACGTATGCCGCCACGGTGGTCTTCCCGTATCATGAGACGCTGCAGCCTCTTCTTCGGCAGGGCGATTTGCTCACGCTGCAATTGCAGCCTTACCAAACAATCCTCATCGAAATTGAAGCCAGCGGAAAATCATCCCTCCCCTTCGCCGGGGTGCGAGTTCGCGAAATAGATCGCTCGGAAAGAAGGATTTCTTGGGAGGCTTTTGGAT
>CAIRTT010000650.1 GCA_903881535.1 uncultured Armatimonadota bacterium | reverse complement strand
GGACTTGCTGATCAGACTATTCAGAAATTGTCATTGCCTCGTGATGTAACCAGCGCAATATCGGCCTATGCAATCCTCAATCAACTCCCATTGATTGGATTGTCCATGGTGTTATGTGTAACTTGTTTGCGGCTACGGAAACGCTATCCGAAGGCAATGTGGGTTCTCCCCGCATTGTTGCTCGCTGATCTATGGAACTGGTCAGGAGGTTACCATCCAATTGGACGTGTGGCCGATGCCATCAAGACAACACCAGGTATCGATTTCCTAAAACAAAATGCAGCAAAATCCCCGATAGCATGTCTCGTTGGGAATTGGTCCCTCAGCGCTACATCTCCAAAAGGAGCAACCCTGCCACCAAATCTCCTGACATTACATCAGCTTCATGACATTGCAACCTATGACAGCCTGATTATCCGAAAGGATAAGGAAACCCTTGAGAATCTTGCTGGCGTAAGCTTGATGCCGCCAGAGAATGGCAACTTAATGCGGGTTCCTACTTTGGAATCGGCTGCGGCACTTGGTGCGGCATGGTTAGTTCTTCCTCAGTCGACGGACGTTCCGACAGGTTGGGAGCTGGCGTATTCAGGAAACGACATGAACATTGTACGCAATAGCAATCCAGCAACAATGCACATTGAGCCCCGCTCCCTCGAAACATCCGCGTTGCGTCTTGGTATATTTCTCACAATACTGCTAACAGCGATTCTCATCGTTACGATTTCGCCGCGTGTTACTGCCAAGTCGCAAAGCGTCTAGATTGAACACTTCAGTAGAAGCTATTGGAACAAAGCTGCCTTCAAACTCTAGCAATATTTATCGCAGTGGTAATGGCATGCATTCACCTTATCGATGCACGCAGCCTCGAACAAACCATCGAAAGGTAGCGGACGTTCCAGGATCGATTGAAGCCTTGATTACCTTGAATGCATTAGAACAGCTACATCATTCAGCGATGTGAGCAATGCATGTACCGTAAAACATGGCAGTATTGACCGGGACCTTAGTGCCCACATTCCAAGTAAAACCGCGCCAAAGAACGAACTCACCACTTCAATTGTGGGTTTTCCCAAATGCATGATGGTAAAGAGAACCGCTTGAACAAGCACCGCTACGACCGAACCACTCATCCGTTGAACGGACATCAAGAGAAAACCACGGAAAAACCACTCCCATGCAAACATATATGTGATCAGGATTATCTGATGCCTGATAAATCCAAAGATACTAATCTCGACTGGGACATCGGTGATGGCACCACTCTGGCGCATCACTTGTAGATAATATGCTTGGAATTCAGGGGCTTTTGCAGTTATCAGAACTACTGGAAAAAACAGCACTCCGATGACAGCTGCCGCGATTATGTGTTTCCTGCTACACGAACGTAGTCCGTAATCTGATGTGTTCAGTCCGCAGAGCGTAATTACAATGAGAGGCATCACGAGCAAAGCGATATCGTTTATCAGATAGTATTCCAAGAAGTCCATTGGATGACTGGACCGAAAGCTGCTCCATCCACCATTCAAATAAAGTAAACAAATACCTAGACTAGTGCCCATTATTGCTAGCCAGATGTCATGTTTCTTTATCATCACAGAAAGTTTCAAGAATGGGATAGTTCCTTCACAATGCTAGCAAGTTCACGAGCCAGACTGACACCGGGCTTAAAGGTCATCAATGATCCATCACGGTAAACATCAGGCGTAAAATCGACGACCTGCTCTATAACACGGTTCAATTTTCCTTGCTCAAAACTCATCCCTTTGCCAAATGCGCAAAAGTTAGCCCTAGAACCGACAGTCACATCGTACGAACTTCCAATTGTTGGTGTCACTTGCGATTGAAAGATCCACCTATGAAAATCATCACTGGGGTTTGTCTCCATTAGGAGCTTCATTTGATGCATTGGTGACATAGAGTGGCAACTAAGTGCTGAATCCGTCCCTATCACCATACGAACATCCTGATCATAAAACAACTCAACGGGTGGACTGCCACAGTGTAAAAAACGATTACTCTCAGGGCAAATTGCTACGCAGGCATCCTTTGCCTTCACGATTGCGACGTCATCTTGATCCCATGTACAGCCATGAACAAGTAATGTATTTGCAGTCACAAGCCCTATAGCATCTACAAATTGAAGAGCACTGGAAAGTGGTGATGGACGAACAATTCCACGTCGC
>CAIRTT010000649.1 GCA_903881535.1 uncultured Armatimonadota bacterium | reverse complement strand
TTACCGAGAAGCCATCCGTTGCTGCAAGCGCAAAAGCCCTGTTCGGCAATCCATCCTTCATCCTGATGATTCTCTACTTCACTCTCCCGGCGCTGTCGGGGTGGGTGGTCCGCGACTGGATGCCCGCCATCCTCAAGGACAAATTCCATATCGGACAGGGCCTCGCGGGTGTCAGCGCGACGCTCTACACCAATCTCGCTGCGCTCGGTGCTGTCTTCCTCGGCGGCTACCTCTCCGACAAAGCGATTCGAAAGAACATCCGAGGTCGTATCTTTGTGAGCGCCACCGGGATGGCACTGATTGTCCCGGCTATTTTTGGCGTTGGGAATGCAAGCTCGCTCGGGATGGCGATTGGGTTTCTGATGCTCTTCGGGGCCGGATGGGGCCTCTTTGATGGCAATAATATGCCGATCTTGTCGCAGGTCGTTCGGCCCGAGCAGCGCGCGACGGCGTATGGCCTGATGAACCTGGTGAGCATCAGCTGCGGTGGCCTCGCGGACTTTTGGTTTGGCAAAATGCGGGATGCGAAGATTCCGCTGAATGTCATTTTCGGGATGTTTTCGCTGACAGTCCTGGTGAGTGTTGGATTGATTCTGTTGGTGCGTCCGAAGCCAGAGCTGTCCGCCGACACGCAGCCTGCTGAAATCAAAGCGTAGTCATGGAAACCCTACTGCAGTTTCGCCGCATCGCGGATCTCCCAAATGCTCGCGGTGTCGCCGCGCCGTTTGCCGGTGTCCTGAACACTGGCTTGGTCGTCGCCGGCGGTGCGAATTTCCCGACGGCGTATCCGTGGGAACGTGGCGCCAAGGTCTGGCATGACCGGATTTACCGTTTGCGCGAACCGGATGCCCGCTGGGAAACCATCGGTAAACTGCCGCAGCCGCTCGGGTATGGAGCGAGCTTTACGGTGGATGGCGGCGTTGTCATCGCGGGTGGCTCAGATTCTGGTCGGCACTATGCAAGCTGCTGGCTGATGACGGAGCGGGGCGGGCGAGTCGTATTTGAGCCCCTGCCAAATCTGCCCCTGCCACTTGCAAATGTCGGCTTTGCCAAGCTTGGAAACCTGCTGGTTGTCGTGGGAGGGCAGGAGACGCCGGCGTCCACATCGGCAAGTCAGCGGGTTTTCGCAATGGATTCCACCGCCTTTGGAAAAGGCTGGTTTGAGCTGCCACCGCTTCCGGGACCTGCACGTATTCTGCCGGGTGTTGGGGTAGTCGCCGGCTCGATTTTTGTGTGTTCCGGGGCTGACTTATACCCGGGACCGGATGGCAAAGCGGTACGCAGATACCTCCGGGATTGCTATCGGTATACGGGGTTTGGTGGATGGAAGCGCCTGGCGGAGTTGCCAAAGGCAGCGGTTGCGCCGCCGTGTCCGCTGCCTCAAATCGCGGATGGCCTTGCAATCTTCTCCGGCGATGATGGCTCTCGTGCGTGGATTCCACAGGCTGTGCACCCGGGATTTGATGCGGACATTATCCATGTGACAAGCAAGAGAATCCGTGCGCTTGGCAGTGCTCCGTTTGCCCACGTCACTACGACCGCGGTTGCGTGGCGGGGAAGCTGGGTCATCCCGAGCGGAGAAATCCGCCCGGGAGTACGCACACCAGCGGTCTGGATGATTACATCACACGGTGAGAAACCGTCAGTTGTTCGTCTGCAGCTTTTCGATGACATCCTGCGACACGACGGGTTCAGCCGGCTTGTTGCGTTTACCTGTCAGCTTTGCAACGCGATGCAAATAG
>CAIRTT010000648.1 GCA_903881535.1 uncultured Armatimonadota bacterium | reverse complement strand
TTCGATGAGGACCATCCCCTGGCTTGGCGGCGGTTGCCCGTGCACAATCAGGTCACGGTAACGCCCGGCAAGTGGTGGGAGGATGCGGGTTTTGTGGCGTGCGAGGTCATCGTGGGAAAACCAGCCACCGGATGTCTCGACGATCAAATCTGCAACACGCCCGCCATAGAAGCCCGCGCGGCCATTTTGAGCGATGTCTTCCAGCGTTGTGGCTAGCTCCGGTTGCCTAATGATGTCACCAAGGCTGACATTTACTGGGATGCCGAGGCTGTCAAGGGATGCATGTGCACTGAGCAGCGCCCGGTGATCGCGAACTTTTTTCAGCAGTGTTGGACCCGCTGGAAAGCCATCGCGTGCATACGCAATCGCGGGTGCAAGCAGCGTGGCGATCGGTAGGCGGCCGTGCAATGCGTGGGCGGCGAACCATGTTGAGACAAGGCCGGGGATGGTGGCAGATTGGTAGCCATGCAGCGGGATACCGCCCGGGAATGCATCCGATGTCGCTCCATGAGGTGCTTCACCGCTGCCATTGAATGCCATGTTTGTGCGCGATGCTGCGTGGTGGTGGATACAAAACGCATCCCCGCCGAGGTGGCTGTTCCACGGTTCCACAACGGAAAGGACGGCGCTTGCTGTGATGGCGGCATCCACGCAGGATCCACCGCGGGCCAGAATCTGC
This sequence comes from uncultured Armatimonadota bacterium, assembly GCA_903881535.1. Taxonomy (GTDB): domain Bacteria; phylum Armatimonadota; class Armatimonadia; order Armatimonadales; family Armatimonadaceae; genus CAIRTT01. The sequence goes on along the minus strand of CAIRTT010000648.1, from coordinate 14,217 downwards.
AGGGCTGCTGAGACGGCGAGGGGCTGGCTTGCGGCAACCCCTGCCCGCCCTGCGACGACGATGCCGCGGTGTGTTTGCATGGTTTACTCGGCTGACAAGGTCCGGATTTTAGCGGCCCACTCCTCTGCGCGGTCATGGGCATCGGCGAGCGTTGCGCCTTCGGCCCGGACTCTGAAGATAGGCTCCGCCGCATCCGGGAGGGCAAGCACCCACTCATTGGCGGACTTGATCAACCGGACGCCATCGATGAGCTCGACGTTTTGGTCAGACTCCTGCGCCTCTACGGTCAGCGCACGCATCACAGCACCCTTGCGTTGCCACGGACAGGGAACTTCATGCTGCGCCATGTAGATGCTTGGAAGCTCCGCGACTACCTCGTGCAGAGGTTTTTGCAGCCAGCTAAGCATCTCCAAAATCTTCGCGAGTGCAAATGGGCCATCGAAGGCTGGATGGAACTCAGGAAAAATGAACCCGCCTTGCATGTCGCCTGCGAAGGCGATTTTTTCATTTGGGATGGATGCAAGCGTCATCATGTAGCGTGGGTCGGTCTTTGTGCGGATGACCGAGCCACCGCGTGCCTGGACAACGCTTTCGACGGCGCTTGGCGCGGTCACAGGAACTGCGATCCGGGCACTTGCCTTGGTCTGCGCGACCAGACTGGTGACCGTTGCGAGGAGGCGCCCACGGTTGAGCTGATTTCCAATCGCATCGACGATTTCAATACGCTCGCCATCCGTGTCGAACAAGACGCCAAGGTCTGCACCCAGCGTGCGGACCACTTCCGCGAGGCGGTCTGCATGCGCCATCCGCTCATCGCGTGTACGTGGTGTCCGCCGCCAGTCGGGGTAGGCATTTAAGGCGATGACATCGCAGCCGAGGCGGCCAAGCAGCTCTGGGAGCACACCCGCCATCGCGCCAAAGGCATAGTCGACGACGACGCGGAAGCCTCTACGAGCAATGTCCTTCTCGCGGACATTTGCAAGGAAGAGCTTGGTGTACTGCTCCATCGTGTTTGGGGCGAGGGCAATTTCACCCACTTCTGACATTTCCGCGCGGCCATAGTCTCCGCGGGTGAAGATGGTCTCGACTTTACGCTCATTGGCGACCGTGAGGTAGATTCCACGGGCATCAAAGAACTCGATCACCAGCTGACGTTCATTGCTTGGGTCAACCCGCAGGTTGACACCGCCTTGCGCATTGTGGAGACGGACTGCCGCACGGGCAACACTGACCGGGAGGGCTTGAACATCGATTGCATGGACGCCCACCGAACAGAGTCCGGACAGGAGTGCGCGCTTGACCATCCGGCTTGCGGGGTGGGTATCACGTGCCGTAACGACTGTCGCGCCCTTCTTCAGGAATGCGCCGTAGCTTGCTCCAAGCTTGGTGGCGAATTCGGGGGTGATTTCAACGTTGGCGATGCCCGGGACGCCGATTCCACGGAACAGCGATGCTTGTGCTTTCGCACCCCAGATAAGCGATTCGACGACTTGGCTGCCGGCCTCGATAACCTTCTCTGGCCAGAGCTTTACATTGCCGCGGACATGGGAGCCGTGGCCAAGCTGGCACTTGTCACCAACAACTGCGCCTTCCTCAATCCGGACATCATCCTGAATCACCACGCCGCCGCAAATCGTGCAGGCGCGTACTTCCGCGCCGGCGCCGATATAGCTGCTGTCCCACACAATGGCCTTTTCGACCTGCGCACCTTCGGCAACAACGACATTGTCACCGAGGACGGTGTCGGGTCCGATCATGGCACCGCTTAGGACTCGGGAATTTTGTCCGATGTAAACCGGCGGAACCAGGATGGCATCCGGGCTGACTTTGGCCCCATCCCCAATGTAAATTCCTGAGGCAGCTTTTGTACCCTCAATTGGTAGCTTTGTTTGGCCATCGAGCATGTCGTATTGCGCGATGCGGTACTGATCGAGAGATCCAACATCACACCAATACTCTTCCATGGTGTGGCCATAGATCTTGCGTCCGCTTGCGAGAATCTCCGGGAAGATATCGCTGGACCAGTCGTATGCCTTGCCATGCTCCATCAGGTTGAAGACGCTCGGCTCTAGGATATACATCCCGGTGTTAACCGTGTCCGAAAAGACCTCACCCCAGCTTGGCTTCTCGAGGAAACGCTGAATTTTGCCATCCGCTTCTGTGAGGACAACGCCAAACTCCAGTGGATTTGGGACGCGTTGGAGCACGATGGTTGCCTCGGCGCCGGTAGACCGGTGGGTTGCGAGAGCTTTTGCAATATCGATGTCGGTTAGTGCATCCCCGCTGACGATGATAAATGTGTCATCCTTAAGGTACTCTTCGGCTTGCTTCACAGAGCCGGCAGTTCCAAGCGGGGATTCCTCAACGGAGTAAATGAGCTTTAGGCCGAGTTCCGAGCCATCGCCAAAATAGGAACGGATTTCATCCCCGAGATAGTAGAGCGTGAGGATAACTTCATCCACGCCGGCGCGCTTGAGGTGCTCCAAAATGTGTTGTGCGATGGGCTTGCCGAGGACAGGCACAAGTGGCTTGGGACGGTTGGTAGTAAGCGGGCGGAGGCGGGTACCTTCACCGCCTGCCATGACAACGGCTTTCATTGCTGCTCCAATCGTGGAATCGTGGATGCGTGTTTTACGCCATCTGTACGCATCGATTACGCACAAATACCTGTTGTTACATTATCGCAGATGTTATCCAGTTGTGGTTATGCAGAGGTGTTTTGCCCCTGAAATACGCCGGTGTACGGATGATGAACGCTGCCATCGAGCCCATCAGTTGAGGAGACGATGTCATGTTGGTCTATACGCTGCAGCAACATTAAAAAACAAAAGCCTTCCGGGGTTCCGGAAGGCTTCTTTTGATACGAATGTTTAGATGTTAGTGGCCTTCAAAGACGTGGTGCAGCTCCGATTCACGGTCTGTCTTTACCAATGTCAACACAACATCCCCAGCCTGGAGAATGGCCTTCGGACTTGGCAGCATCCCCTTGTCACCGCGGAGAATTGCCACGATATGAGCATCCGCTGGAAGGGTTATCTCGCCCACGCTCCGCCCAACCATTTTTGAATGATCGGAGAGCTCAACCGAGACGACTTCCAGATTTCCGCGTGCGAGTGCCGCGAGCGGGACGATGTGGTCGGTTTCGATTTCCTGTTCAATCAGGTTGAAGATGATGCGCGTGCTTGACACCGTGGTCGTGATGCCGAGCTCGCTGAAGAGAGCTTCATTTGCTGGGCTGTTGACACGGGCGATGGTCCGCTTGACGCCAAAACATTCCCGGGCCATTTGGCACACGATGAGGTTATCTTCATCCTCACCGGTAGCTGCCACGACGAGGTCGCACTGTCCCACGCCGAGATCTTGCATCGTGCGCGACTCACAGCCATCCCCTTGGCGAACGAGATCCCCGAGGTCTTCGTAGAGGCGTGCGGCCCGCTGGCGGTCTTTTTCCATCAGGATGACGCTATGCCCTGCAGCCTTGAGGTCTTTTACGAGGTAGTAGCCGACATTTCCGCCACCTACAACGATGATATTCATGTCTGTGTCCTCTCAGGCTTTCTGTACGGATGCATCCAAGTAGGCTTGGAGCTGTTCAGCAAAGGTGTCGCAGGCATTGCCTTCGATGATGTCGCGGAAGAAGCCAGCCGCCATCGATGTCGTACAGAGCACGTGGATGCCGTGTTTTTGGAACACGGATGCGCGCACGGGATCATAAACCCGTGTCAGAACGGTAGGGACATTGAAGACACGCTTGGCCATTTGGCTGGCCATGATGTTGCGGTTATCGCCATCCGTCACGGCAATAAATGCATCCGCGCCCTCCACACCAGCCTTACGCAAAACATCCATGTCGGTCGCGGGACCAACGAGGCGCTTGCCTTTGAACGATGTGCCAAGTCTACGAAACGAGTCAGAGGTACGGTCGACGATGGTTACGTCATGTGTTGGACTAAGGAGACGGGCTACCGTTGAGCCAACGCGTCCACAGCCTATAATTACGATGCGCATTAGTTCCACTCACCAACATCGGCCGCCGCGCTGCGACACGAGCCTTAGGCTTCGTGTCCCTAGGCGATACGTCAGGAACCCTCGGAGCCGTGAGATTCTATCACTGTGGATGTGCGTGGCAAGTTCATGAATGCTGGATTTGGTTGATGGTGTGTAGAGGAATTTTCTGTGTAGGCGAGTGCCGCTGTGTCTGTCGTACTTGCGGTTTCTTCAAAGGCGATTCCACGGGCGGGCGTGGCAGCCCGCCCCTACACGGAGTTGGGATATGGACTCAATCAGAACTCTATGCAGGGAGGCCCGCTGAGTACTCTCGCACTGACCTGGATTTGTAGAACTCTCGGGGGGAAACTATCTGCCAATCGCCGATTCTGAACACCGCAAAAACAACATCCGTTGTGAACGGACAATCTTTAGCGGCTTGTTGTCCAGCATGATGGCGTTAGGCACATCCACAATTCGGGCTTTGAAGTAGTAATCGGAACCATTCAAAACCGCGGACTCATCGGAAAAGCCACTCTCAATTTGGTCGTTGATGGCAAAGCCCCAGCCCACATCGAAGGATGGCTGACCTGCACTACCTGCTCCTTGGAGCTCCTTCTGCGAAACGATGGCTGTTTGTCCTGGGTTCAGCACCGCCCCTAGAGGGATGTTGTTCCGAAGCTTACGACCAAGGGATGCACCGGCCAGCGTAAAGTTTGTGTTGTTGGTGACCTTGAAATCGCCATTTGATAGGCGGGATAGGTTTACACTGCCACCAAGGTCATACGTTGGCGACTCAACACTCGTCGTTGCCATCGCCCACTGAGGGACACTAAGAAACCCACTCACCCGGCCGTTTGATGTGATTGAGCCATTCCCAATCAAGGTTACGCCACGGGATGGCACATCGAAAAGGACCTGCTTTTCCACACCGTTGTAGATGCTAAATGTCTCCTGCGAGCGGAAGTAAGGTGAGTTCAGCGTGCCGGCAATCAGCTCGCGGTGCTGGGCGAATGGGGTCGTCGGACGGTTCATCGCGCCCATGATGCCGAAAATGCCCGTAAAGCCAGCCGCCACGCCCGGAAGCGCGACCCACGCCAGCTCACGTTTTCCTGAACGCTTTAGGACGATGTAAAGCAGAGGAATCGCACCCAGCGTGTAGACGGCTAGCAATAGAAAAATCAGCGGGATGGATGGACTTTTCAGCTCCGGGGCATTCCTCATATCCCGGTCGGATGTATCCGCATTCATGAAGGCTATCGCGCTCTGAGCCGCGACATGGCGCCGCGCCACATCATCCATACTGGATGCAAGGCGAGCTGCAGCGGACGGGCTATCGGCATTAAGGACTGTCTCGTGCGCATTGCGTAAACCTAGACCCGCAGCATCCACAACCACCCCACCAAAGTCGGCATAACACTGAAGCGCCTCACGGACATCCGGAGACACAGTTCCCGGCAGCACGACGACGGCAAGGGCATCTCCAAATTTCCACGATGCCCAGTCATTGACATCCTGACCCGTCCGCGGCACCAGGATACGGGCGTGGTTTACGGTCTGAGGACCCATCATGCTCGGAGCTGGCGAACCCGATTTTGTCTTGGATGGCTTTACAACCGGATCGTACGTTGAGACATTGCTGTAAGCATTGTATTTCAAGGGCATCGGAAGGTTTCGCATCCGGTTTGCGAGTGCATCGCGTTCTGCCGCACTACCCCCGATAACCACCACCACAAGGCCATTCAGCTCAAATGTTGCATCCGCTTTTGACCATGTAGAGGCCACGGGTTTGCTCTGGTCCCGGTTAGCAGAAAGCTCAACAAGATAGTTTGGCGTGTTGAAGCGCGGTCCGGGAATCTCGATACGGACGATGCGGTCCTCCCCGGGTTTGACACTGACTGCCGTGCCAAAGCGGTTACCCTTCGCGAAGTTATAGGTGTCGCAAACCGTTACATAGCCGGTAAATGCGGGTTCATTCGCCGGGATGTGTACGCGGACATCCACATGCTGCAGTAGGGAGCTGTAGACAACTCGCTGGGGGATGATGGTGAGCGTGGGTTTGGCTACCGCAGCGCTTGCGGTAACGGCCATGGCAGCAAGCAACATCGCGAATCGGTTGGAGACCATGAATCATCATACACGCGTGGCGAAAAAAACAAAAATCCGGCTCAAACGAGCCGGATTGTATGTGTTTGTGCCTAGAAACTAGTCATCCATTGCGGATTCAGAGAGCTCACAGTTGTGGTGAACATTCTGGACATCATCGTATTCCTCAAGCTTGTCAATCAGCTTGATGAACTGCTCTTCTTCATCCGCCGGGAGCTGCACAGTGGTTGCCGGGATACGCGTGATCTCAGCGGTCTCGTACTTGATTTTGGCCGCATCGAGGGCATCTCGAACTGCAGCAAAGTCGCGCAGCGCGGTTGTGACTTCAAAGCCGCCGTCTTCCGTTGGCTGAACATCTTCCGCACCCGCATCGATCGCGATTTCCATGAGGGCATCTTCCGTTGTCACGCCGGACTCGATCAGAATCATGCCCTTTTGCGCGAACATATAGCTTACGGATCCGGTTTCACCCATGCGGCCGCCGCCCTTGCCGAAGATCGCACGGACATCCGGGTAGGTGCGGTTATGGTTATCGGAGAGGCACTCGACGAGGATCGCGACGCCGCCCTGTCCATAGCCTTCAAAGACCATTTCGACTAGGTTTGCACCACCAAGCTCGCCGGTCCCACGCTGGACAGCACGCTTGATGTTTTCGGATGGCATCGAGTTCTGGCGAGCCGTCTGGATAGCCATTCGCAGGCGGACATTGGTATCAGCGCTGCCACCACCGGACTGTGCCGCGATAATGATTTCTTTCGCGATGCGCGTGAACAGCTTGCCGCGAACCGCATCCTGCTTGCCCTTACGCAGACGGATATTGTGCCATTTACTATGCCCTGACATGGGTGTTTACTCCTTAAAACGCGTCTTTTGGACGTGAAAGTCTACCATTTGCAGTGTGGGTACGGCGTGTCAGCGGAAGGTGATGTCCGCGATGGCATCCGTGCCAGGAGCCGTTCGAATCCGAAGCCAATACGGATGGATGCGCTTATCGATATGCGGGACGATGGCGCCGGTTCCGCATTCGTTCTCAGCGTTGTACATCGCGAGGTGAGGATAAATGTAGCGAAAATCTCTCCGATGTCGCTTCGCATTTATATGTCACTAACGGTGAAAACCGCTGTGGCTGTTGCCGTGTCTGAGTGGTAATTGACTTAGCATGGCAGAGAAGAACCCGAATCGTGATGCGGCATTTCCAGCGATTGAGAAGAAGCATGGCCAGGCGATGCAGGTTTGGTTTGATGTGTTTGCGGAGCATGCGGGCAAGCCGTATTTGCAGCAGGTAGCGGTTTTCCGTGAGAGCCATGGGTTTTCGCAGGCCCATGCGAGTGCGGTTGTGCTGTTCTGCCGCGGTTCGAAGACGAGCCGGCGCTACGAAGATCTGGATGGCTATCTGGAAGAGCATTCCCCAGAAAAGCAGGCATTGGTTCGCAAGATTTATGGTGTGATCATGAAGGCATATCCGGAGCTCGAGCAGGTGATTGCGTGGAACCAACCGATGGTCAAGCTGGGGAAAGAGTACATTTTTGGATTGTCCATTGCGAAGAACCATGTGTTGATTGCGCCATTTAATCCGGTTGTGCTTGAGGAGTTTTTGCCGCGGCTCGGAGGGTTGAATCTCAACAAGAAGACGATTCAGATTCCGCAGGATTGGGATGTGGATGAGGAGCTGTTGGTGGACATGGTTGGGAGAGGGATTGAATTGGTTAGTGAGTGAGCGGAGGTGCCTCCCGGCAAGACGAGAAAAACTCAGCTTGGAAGCGGGGCTTCTCTTTCTTCGGGAGCACTAGGCGACAGTAAGTTGATGCCTTCGATCGAAGAACAAGGTAAATCTTCCCTCATCAAAAAAAGGTGCCTCCCGGCAAGAGTGAAACACTTCAATCCGTGGAGCGGGTTCGCCGGGAGGCCTGAGTGGTATTGAGGTCACACCCATTGGACACGGATTCTCAAACACCGTCCATACTCAATTTTGCTACTTTTTCCCATCCGCATGCGGCTGTGTTAATAAGGTCACTGAATAAATCCAAACATCCCGGATAACCGTAAATCCCATCTGACCCGTATACTCCCCCCATGATGCATTTGCGACGTGTTGTGGTCCCGGCTTCGCGCAGCTTTATCCCAGGCGGGGCAGGCTTTGTCTCATCGATGGATGACTCGGATACCTATTTCGATCGCGGAGAAATCCTTCGTCTACGCGTTGAGCTCCCGCCGGGGGAGGTTGAGCGCTTCAAGCAACCCGAGCGGCCCTACGTCCACGGCACCGTCATCGAGAATGACCGGACTGTCTACCAAAATGTCGGTATCAAGCTCAAAGGCGCCGCCGGCAGCACGCGCGCTTGGGAAGACCGCCCGGCGCTGACCATTAATGTGGACAAGTTCAAAAAGGGGCAGAGCTTCCACGGGATGGATAAATTCCATCTCAACAACTCCGTTCAGGATGGCACCCTGCTCTCCGAATTCACCAGCTCACTGCTCTTCCGCAGCGCTGGCTATCCTGCGACACGCGTTTCGCATGCACGCGTCTCGCTGAACGGCCGGGATGTCGGGATGTACGTCCTTAAAGAAGGCTTTGATAAGACATTTCTGAAGCGCTGGTTCAAAGACCCCAATGGCAACCTCTACGATGGTGGCTTTGTCCAGGACATCGATGCGCCTCTCGAACGGGATGCCGGTAAAGGGGATGTAACTCGCTTAGACCTGACAGCCGTTGTGAATGCCTGCCGCCTCCCAAACCCGTTTGAACGCTGGAAGGCACTGGAAAAAGTCCTCGATATCCCATCGTTTTTGACATTTATGGCGGGAGAGCGGATGCTCTGTCACTGGGATGGCTACTGCAACAATGTCAACAACTACCGGGTCTACATCGACACCAAAGGCATCGCGCATTTTATGCCACACGGTATGGATCAGATGCTTGGCGACATGGGCTTCTCGATGTTTGATCAGCCTCGCGGGATGGTCGCTGGCGTCGTCCTCCAAAACCCGGCGTGGCGCCAGCAATACCGTAAACGCATCGCGGAAATGCTGCCTCTGATGTCGCAGAACGGTCCTGTTGTCCAGGGAATCGAGCAAGTCACCGGCCGCCTTCTGTATGCGCAGCAACAGATCAGCAATGATGCAGCCAAAGCGCAGAGAGGCGCTGCGGATGACTGGAAGCGTCGCATTCCCGAACGTGCTGCAAATGTTGCCGGACAGCTACGCGTCGCCGAGCCGCCACTACCTGCACCACTCCTTTTTGATGAGACAAACACCGGATACCCATCGGAGTGGAAAAAGACATTCCAGGTTGCCGATACAAAGCTTGAAAGCAGTGTTTCCAACGAAGGCTTGTGGTCTTATTCCATCAAGGTTGGACGCAGCGGTGTGTGTATTGCGGCTTGGCGGGCAACCGTCGTCCTAGGGGCTGGTGAGTACAACTTCAAGGTTACCTGCCGGACGAAGGACCTCCAACCGATGGAGGATGGTAATGCAAGCGCAGCGGGAATCCGTCTCGGTGACATGTCCCGTAACGAGCGCGTCGAAGGAACGGCTGAGAAAGAGCTCCTCTTCCCATTTGTGATCACGGATGAACGCCGGGAAGTCATTTTGACCTGTGAAGTGCGCGCACGCCGCGGCCAGGTGTGGTTCTATGCTCCGGTGCTCATCCGGACAAAGGCGCCTGAAACAGTCAAGCCTGTACCCCCCACGAAACCAAAGCCGGCGGGTGTAAAACCAGTCGCTGGAAAGCCAAAGCCTCCGGTAAAGAAGCCCGCGGGAGCAGTGAAGAAGAAGCGGTAGGTGTGAACCGTGCGCGGGCGATTGGTTACGCTGGCAGGAGCTGTACAACCAGCCGGCGCCCAATCGCAGTCGCCACCCGCTCCATGGTTTCGAGGGTCACGGATGGATTATCAGGGTCAAGAAGCCTATTGATGCTTGAGCGGCTGGTGTTCATCCGACGTGCGAGCTCGGATACCGAAATCGAATCTGTAGTCAACGCTTCACGAATCTGAAACGCAAGCACCCGTTTACTCGCGATGTGTTCTGCTGCTTCGAGGTTTCCTTCGCTACGGAGAAAGTCATCAAAGTCAGATCCCACGTTATCGTCATTCATTGCTAATTGTGTACCAAAAAAGATGCATGCGCTAGCTCATTTCCCTCCCACACGCTTCCGCACAAACTCCACCACGAGCGGCAATGCCGCATCGCCCATGTTCCCGTGGTTGAAGCCCTGGAGCTCCTTCAACTGAACATCCTTGTGGCCGACAACCTTGAACATCCGCCAGAAGTACGCATTCTCTTCATAACGGCCAAGCAGCTCCAGCTCGCGATCGCCCGTCACCAAGAGGATTGGAGGTGCATCCGGGCGGACATGGTTTATGGGTGCAAGGTCATCCACGACCACCTTGGTGTCCGCGATGCCCCTCTCCTTACGAATCGTGTAGTGGGTGATCGCCTGCGGGCTCAGCGGAATCAAACCCGCTAGCGTATCCGGATCGATTCCGTGCGGCGCAAGCCAGCGCTTGTCCAGCCCAATCATCGCGCTCAAGTAGCCGCCCGCGCTGTGCCCGGACACGAAAATCTTTGTCGGGTCGCCGCCGTACTTCCCGATATTCTTGATGGTCCACGCGACGGCCGCAGCTGCATCCTCGATGTACGTTGGCGACTTCACATCCGGGTTGAGACGATAACCCGCCGCCACAACGGCAATCCCTTTGTCCTTCAGGCCATCCGGGATACTGCGATTCCCACCCGTCAGCCCGCCGCCGTGGAACCAGACCACGGTTGCGAAGCCTTTTGACTTTGGGTGATGGACATCAACCCTGCACCGTGTATCGATTCCCTTGTCGTTCTCTGGATTCTCTCGGTAGGCGACATTTCGGACAGTTGTGTGCGCAACTTTCTTCGTTTCCTGGGCTAACACTGACTGCTGAACGGGCATCCAGAAAATCAATGCAGCAAAGCAGGCCACGATGGCAAAACGGGATTTGGACATCACTCATTGTACAAAACAGACATCCGTGCGGAATGCAACCCGCCGCAGGAATCGCAATGACATTCCGGGAATGAATCGCATATGAAGATCCTGATCACTGGCGCGGGAGGAAACCTCGGCCGCGCTATCATCCCCGCACTCCTAGCTGCCGGTCACTCGCTACGTCTCTTCGATTTCCGTGACCTTGGCGAGACTGGGGCGGAGACGATTGTTGGTGATGTCCGCAATATCGATGATGTCCGCACAGCCGTGTCCGGCGTGGATGCCATCGTTCATGCGGCAGCGCTTCACGGTATCCACTTGGCCAAATGGCGTCCCGAGGACTTCTGGGCCATCAATGTCACGGGAACGTTTAACATCTACGAGGCGGCCCGGGAGGCAGGGATCAAGCGCATTGTCCTCTGCTCCACGATGGGTGTTTACGGCGACAGCGCCCGGGCACCTGACGATGCTTGGAGTGTTGTGGATGAGAGCAACGCTCTCTTGCCAGGGGATGTCTACGGGATGTCCAAAAAGCTCTGCGAGGAAATGGCGGCTGTTTATGCGCGTAAGTGGGGGATTACAACCGTGGCGTTGCGCCTCGGGATGTTTGTGCCGGAGAGCAACATCGACAAGTATGGCTTTCGGCTGCTGTTTGGCGGCGTGGATGACCGTGATGTGGCTCAAGCGGTCAACCTCTCGCTGACCCACGAGCCTGATGGCGGCTTCGATGCGTTCAACATCATGGCACCCTTGGCGTTCACGCCATCCGATGCCCAAGCACTCCACGCAGACCCTCTCGCAGTTCTCGAGCAGCGCTTCCCAGGGTGCAATGCATTGTTTGCAGAGAAGGGTATTGATGCCCGCCCACTTATCTGGGGGCGGACGCTCTGGCCGGTTTCAAAGGCAATGGATGTCCTTGGCTACCGGCCGCAGTTTGGCTTTGATGGCTACATCGCAAGCCTGCAACGTGGAACAGCGGAAACCTATTATCCTCCCCAAGGGCTGCCATGGTGGGGAGTTTAGGCTCTCGGAGACAGCTCGTTAGAGGGGCTTTATGACTTTCAATGTGACTTGGTTCCGGGTGTTCGGAGCATTCGGATCACCGATGACAAAGAAGTAGTCCGCCCCTCCGCTGCGCGACTTTTGCGCATAGGCAAGGTAAATGTTCGTGCCTGTTTGTGCACCGACATTTGCGGCATTCCCTGTTCCGTTTTGAGACACTAGCCGAAGAGAAACCGTGCGCAGCGTATCCAAACGGACCGTTCCGGTGATGATGGTCTGACGCACGGTCTGCTCCGTACGTTGCTGTTGGTTATAACGCGCATACACCGAAAACGGCTTGCTGATCAGAATCCCTTGCGAAACACCAAAGTCGCGAACACCCTGCCCGATTTGCCGGCCCCGTCCAAAGCTCACCATGCCGCCTTGGAAGAGCGTCCGCTGGTTCCATCCAACATTCAGCCCAGTGTAGTAGTCCTCATAACGTGTCTGCTCATCCTGTTTACGCTCGCCCTGCGATAGGTTCAAGCCGGCGCTCCAGCCGCTGCGCAAAAGGGATGACATATTGGAATAGAACGTCCGGTAGAAAAACTGGCCATTACTAATCCGGTCCGCGATATCAAAGCCTGCATTGATGTCATAGGACTGCACGGGACCGCGGTCAAACCTGTTTGTCAGTCCGATGTTTGCGTTGTGATTCAGTCGGTCAGGATTCCGAAGCAAGCCAAGGTTACTCGTAAAGTCACGGGACATAATGGACCGAAGGAATGAGTAGCGTACTTTGCCAGTGGTGGCATTGCTGTTGATGCCGAAGTCACTGTCACCACCGAGCGGGTCATCGTTGAGCCAAGACTGCGTTTTGACGGCAAAGATGCTGTTCCGGCGGTCCCCTTTGACCCAGCCATGGTTTGCATAAGCGCGCGCTGTACGGTTGGCTGAAACGCCGTATTGATTATCCAATGTCGCCGAAACGCCATAGCCGCTGAAGAGGCCGCTGGCCTGGTTGACCGACATCGCCATCGTGTCCCGGTCATTTGGCGTCGAGCGGGCGGTGGTCGAAAGAAAGCCTATCGATGTTGGTCCTTGGCGGCCAACAACTTTCATGCCGGAGTCAAACTGTCCTATTCTGCGCGTGTAGAGCAATTCGACATCGGGGAGGAACTGCGCGCCTTCCGCAAAGAATGGCCGGCGGTCTTCTACAAACTGTTCGTTGTACGAGAGGTTCACCGATGCGACTTGTTGCTCAATCGTTTGAAAATCGGGGTTGATGGCAACCAGCCCGGTTAGGGTCGTGCTGATTGGTTGCTTGATATCGACACCAAAGCGTGCGCGCTGGCCATCTGGTTTGACCGTGCCAAGCATGAACGGCAAGATAACGGATTTAGGGCGGATATCGGGCATTTGGGATGGGAGCTGGATATCGGGCATGAACTGTGGCACAGCGCCCATTGATTGGCCTTCGACAGGGATCTGCGGCCATACCATTGGGTTGCTCTCACGGTTCATCGAGCGCATCAGGACCAAGCCGATGGAGTCTGCTCCCTTGGGATGCCGCATCATCGAGAAGGGAATCGCAAGCTCCGCAATCCAGCCATCATCGGTTTGGCGAACACTTGCTTTCCAGTCGCCGGCCCACGTGATATTTCCCGCGGTGCCGCCCTCAAGGGCATCCACTTGAGTGCCATTGGCATTCACTGAAAATGTTGACATCCCGCGGTGGAGGTGCTGGCTATCCACGAGGACGGTTACGTGGTCATCCCCCCAGACGGCCTGGCTGCCGCGCTGTGTCTCACTCTTACGCTGTTTTTCTGGTTCCTTGTCGTGGCAGTGGAAAGCAACAAACAATGTCTTGCCATCGGTGGTGACCCAGGCATCCGTCTGCTCAACAACAGGCGCATCCCCGGTGAAGCGATCAAACGACTTGATACGGAGGGCATTCCGCCACGCAGGGTCATCCAAGCGGCCATCAATGACAGGAGAAGCTTCAGCCTTGGGGAGCTTGATATTTGGACGGGACCAGGCATCCGGGGCCACGGGGGATGCGAGTACTCCCGACGCCATTCCAAGAACAATCATGGAGCAAAGAGTGGTGTAGAAGAAAGTTGATTTAAGCATTGGGACGTTTGTGGATGGCCATGAAAAAGAGCCCGGTCTTTTGAACCGGGCTC
>CAIRTT010000647.1 GCA_903881535.1 uncultured Armatimonadota bacterium | reverse complement strand
GAGCCCGGTTTGGAAGGTCAGTTACCGTGTGCTCCTCGGGGATGCTGACCTTGCGGGCAAGGGAGACACCGACCCATTTTTACAAGGGTGGGCGCTAGTTGAGAACACCACCGATGAAGACTGGACAAATGTAAAGCTCAGTCTCGTTTCAGGACGTCCGGTGTCCTTTATTCAGGATTTGTACCAGCCGCTCTACGTGCCGCGGCCGACGGTAGCTCCTGACTTTATCGGGTCCCCGATGCCGCAGTTTTCAGAAGTTGCCATCGATAGTTTTTCCGAATCCCTTAGCCTCAACAGACCGGCTTCACCAAATGGTCGCTCCGCTGGGCGCGGAGGCGGATTCGGAGGCGGTTCAGGCGGGATGGGCGGCTTTGGTGGTCCTGGTGGCCCAGCTGCGAAAATGGATTCCAGCGCACCCGTCACCCTCAATTTTGCCGAAATGCGCGACTCAGTCGCATCCCAGGCCAGCGGCGAAACCGCCGGCGAGCTCTTCCGCTACGATATCGCGGCTCTGGTCAACCTCCCACGGCAACAAGCGGCGATGATACCTATCGTCACGGAGCCAATCAAAGCGAAGAAGATTAGCATTTACAACGCGAATACAAATGCGATTTATCCGATGAATGGTGTTTCGCTGACGAATTCGACATCGTTGTTTTTGAAAGCCGGTCCAGCCACCTTCTTTGATAGCGGAACGTATGCAGGGGATGGCCGTCTCCCAGACATGCCAGCAAAGTCCAACCGTGTAATCACGTATGCGCTTGACCAAGCGGTGCGGGTCGATCGTGGAAATGCGAAGGGCAGCTCCACTGAGGTGGATGTCAATATCGCACGCGGCGTGATGATCATTCAGCGCCGCGAGCTCCTCGAGCAACCTTATTCCATCAAGAACGAGGGTAGTACGGTCAAGAGTGTGTGGATTGAGCATCCACGGGATGACAACTACACCCTCGTCGCGCCGAAGGAACCGCAAGAGAAGACAACGGGATTTTTGCGCTTCGAAGTGGATGCGCCTGCGGGCAAGACAACAGCGCTCACGGTCAAGACCCAGCGGCTGGTCAGTGAAGAGGTCGGCCTCCTCGATGGCGGGCTCGATCGCCTGAGCACATATTCCAACAAGCCAAGCGGTGTGAGTCCAGCGGTTAAGGCGATTCTGGCCAAGGTTCTGGCGCTACGTCAGCAAGTGCAAACTCTGCAAAGCCAGCTTGCTGAGCGGCAGGCGGAGCTCGATGCAGTAGGCGTTGACCAGGACCGTATCCGCAAAAACATGGCAGCCTTGGATAAGAGCGACAGCCTCTATAAGCGCTATGTGAATGAGCTTGAGATGCAGGAGAACACGCTGGTTGCGCTCCGCAAGGCTATGACTGAGCTGCGTACCAAACTTGGCACCGCTGAGCGTGATCTAAGGGTCTTCATCAGCGAACAGTCGACGCTCGCGAAGTAACGATCTGAACCTTCGTAAATCGCGGTGTAATGACGAACATTGTTCCTAGGTCGAAGCTACATGTCATCCACACCGTTGTTTGCGAGCTGCGCACCAAGCTTGGCACCGCCGAGCGGGATCTATGGGTCTTCATCAGCGAGCAGCCGACACTGGCGCAGTATGGTTTCGTATAACCTTGTTTCTTGAGAATCCCGATGCCTGTTACGAACAAGGTCGGGAATCTCTGTATTGACTTACCAAAAATCGATGTCGTATTTAATGTGCAAATGACGCAGAGTTAACTGTGATTAACTTCACTATCGCGGCGGACACTATCCATTCGGTCAAAAAATTGCCGCGTGAGTAAAATTCTGACTATTGTCAACCGCCTACATTAGGTATTATCCGAGCGTTTGAGCCCGAATATTAACTTAGTGTTGTGTATCGTTACGGAGATTATCTGAACAATCCTCTCGCTCTTCCGTTTTCATCTTTCAAGGTGACTCTCTGTTCAACACCGGCTTACCGAAAAAACCTTACCTACAATGCCCAACGAACCACAACGCCATCGATCCCGCGAGCGCCGCAAACGCAAAGATGCGACACCATCCAGCCCGATTCCCATAAATCGTCGACAGTTGACTGTGTTAGCTTTTACTATGGTCATCGCCGGGGTATTAGCACTTGTCAAGCCGCTCCGCACACAGCTGATTGCATCCCTGAAGGGGATGTCAACCTCCCTGCAACCCGAGCTGATCGCGATTGTCATCGTGGTGATTATCGCCATCTACCTGATGCCGGGAATGGATGACCGTCTGGCGATGCTGTTTGGCAAAAAAGAGGCCAGACCGATCGCGAAGCCAAGACGCCGTAGTCGGTCTCACCATCGGCATCCGGATATCAAACGCGCCCCAACGCAGGATGGTGAGTAACCAGCATAAATGTTCGCGTTACGTGAGGTGCACGTAAATCAAATCGCCCGGCGTATTCACAGCTAGAGTTTTAAGTAGGGCGTCAGCTTTTCAAGCGTCTTCTTCCCAATGCCCTTGACCTCACCAAGCTGGTCAATCGACTTAAAGCCTTGCAGCTCCTTGCGCTTGTCCAGAATACGCTGCGCAGTCGCATCCCCGACGCCTGGCAAGTGGACCAAGTCGGCAAGCGTTGCCTTACTCAGCAAAATCTGACCATCCGATGGGCTTTTCCACTTCCGCTTCCCTCCTCCACCCTTGGATGCCGCTGCTGGATGGCCTCCCGTACGGCTCCCGGATGCTTTTATCGCAGCAGCAACCTTACTCCCCCTTGATGCAGCCTGTTCAAAACCTGCCTCGACCACCGCTTCCTGAGCCTCATTTTTGCTAGGAACGTGAATCTGTGACTCATCCACGGCATGCTGCGCAAGATTAATACTGCTACGCTCCGCATCCGGGAGAAAGCCCCCCGCTGCCGTAATCGCATCGTTGATACGCGCACCATCCATAAGCGGGACAATCCCCGGATGCTTCACGGCTCCCGTCACGTACACCATGAGCGTCGGTTCCGCTCCCGCAACCGCAAGCGTAGAAACAGGTTTGGCCACGGGATTTCGTTGCGGCTGCAAGCTCTCCTTGCGAGCCGACACACTCTTCCCCGCCGGGCGCATCCCGGGCGTACTACTCCCACGCGCCGTCGATCCAATAATTCCAAGCACGACCAGCAACACTGCGCTTGTAACAATCGTCGATTTACGCAGTCCATCCTGTGCATCCCACCAAGCAGCAACCGTCATAGCACCCACCCTCGTTTTCTGTAGATGCATACTTAATCGAAAAAATGTGCGCTAAAACTACATTAATTTTCGCAATTTTCCTAACAAGCAGGTGTAGACTCGCTACCAAATGCACATCCTGATTGCCCCAGACAGCCACAAAGGTGGCCCGGATGCCCCTCTGGTCGCAGAGACAATCGCCGCCGCCTGGCGCTCCATCCGACCAGCGGATGTGATTACGTGCATCCCAATCGCGGATGGTGGTGATGGCACAGCGGACATCCTTGCGACAGCGACAGGCGGTAAAACCAATCTCCTTTGCGCTCCGGGACCGCTGGGAACAGACATCGCTACCGATTGGGTCCTCCTTGGGGATGGAAAAACAGCCGTCATCGAGCTCGCACGCACAAGCGGCCTCGCGATGCTCCCGCCACAGCAGCGTAACCCTGGCAAAATGACAACGCGCGGGATGGGTATCGCTATCCTCACGGCTATCGAGCACGGAGCGACAGACCTCATCCTCACCGTTGGGGGGTCATCGAGCAACGATGGCGGTGCGGGCCTCGCCGCGGCGCTTGGCTATCGGCTCACGACCACCACAGGCGACGTCGTACCCGATGGCGCACTCGGAATCCTGTCAGCATCCAAGCTCCTGATTACGCCTCATCCACTGCTGGAAAATATCCAGAGCGTGCGCGTGGCACTCGATGTCCAAAATCCTCTGACAGGTCCAAATGGCGCCGCAGCCATCTACGGGCCACAAAAAGGTGCGATTAGCGCTGACATCTTGACCCTGGATCGCTGCATGGAACATTGGCTAGCCATCACGGGACTCACAAGCTTCCCCGGCGCCGGAGCCGCCGGCGGGACACCGGTTGGAATCAAGCTGGTCTTCCCAAATGCAACCTTTGAACCGGGGATCTCCCTTGTACTCGATGCCTGCTGCGTTGATAACGTCCTCAGAGAAGCAGATCTTGTCATCACCAGCGAAGGCCGCTTTGATCGCCAGACCCTGATGGGAAAGGCGATTAGCGGTGTCGCCGCACGCGCGGCTGCGGCAGGGGCACCTGTCATTGTGATTGCCGGGATGGTCGAAGCGAACATCAACGCTACCCTTGGAGACTACAAATCCATTATCAGACACGTTGAGGCCACGTCAGAGCATCCCGTGGATGACATCGATGCGCGGATATCCAACTTGACTGCCGCAACGCACAGGGTCGCCCGGCAGGTTGAAATGCTGATTAGCCGCTAGCGGTACTGCTCGCCGAGCTCCGTCGAACGATCTCTCGCTGCGACAATGGCATCCATGATCGCCGCACGGACCGCACGGTTTTCAAGGACATTGAGACCAGCCATCGTCGTGCCAGCGGGAGTGGTGACCATGTCACGAAGCTGCCCCGGGTGATGATTCGTCTCAAGGATAAGCTGCGCGGCACCAAGCACTGTTTGTGCTGCTAGCCGGCGTGCAACAGGCCTCGGGAGACCCGCGAGGACACCGCCATCAATCATCGCTTCGATAAGCGTGAACGCAAACCCGGGACCGCTGCCGCTAAGGCCATTAACAGCATCCATTTGGGATTCAGGAACGACCTCGGTGATGCCGACCGCGTTGAAAAGTTCGACAATGGTGTCACGTTGACCGGCCGGGACAGCAGCGTTGAAGGCGATTCCTGTCGCACCTTTTTGGATGCCAGCGGGGGTGTTTGGCATCGCACGTACGATTGCAGTATCCGAGCCAAAGGCTGCTTCGTAGGTCGAAATCGGGATACCAGCGGCTACAGAAATGATGGTTGCGTTCGCAGGGATGGCATCTGCGACACCCGGGAGAATCGTCGACATCACAAAGGGTTTGACCGCAAGCACAATGAAGTCTGCGCCGATGGTGGCATCATTGATGTCGGTCG
>CAIRTT010000646.1 GCA_903881535.1 uncultured Armatimonadota bacterium | reverse complement strand
TCGGTTTCCATGATACCTGCAGTCAATGAAGTACGTCTCTATAAATACTTAAGCACGCGTGTGCAGTTGCATCCCATGAAAAATGACTTGCACGATTAAGTCCGTGACGCACAGCAGCTTCTCGGTGGGTGCTATCCATGATGAGCCGATGAAGTTTTTCTACCTGAGTGCTTATTTCATCTGGGCTAGCAGTAAAGTCCGGGTTCCCCACAACCTCAGGCAAACTTGCACGATCACTCGCAAGGATTGGACAACCAGATGCCATCGCCTCAAGGACTGGCCAGCCGAATCCTTCATATAGACTGGGGAAATGAAGTGCCTTTGCAAATCGGTACACCGCTCGGAGATCTGCTTCACTAACACGCCCTAAGTGAAAGACATCGCCGCGCAACCCTAGCGCGTTCACAATATCTTTTTCATCATCGAAAAAATCCGCACCAACCCGCAGCAATGCAACATTGGGTATGGCCATCTTCAATCCCGCTAGCACCTCGAGAACCACTGGCGTGTTCTTATATCGATTTCGCGTCCCCACCTGCAAAATATACACACGGTTCGGATCCAAGCGGTGGCGTGCCGCAAAGTCCAAATGTTCATCCTCAAGCGAAAGACCACTTGGCGGCAATGCTTGAAAATCCGATTCAAGTCCAATGGGTACGATGCTTATCTGCTCTGGAGAAAAGCCTGCGTGTGTGATGAGGTCATTTCGGGTCGACTGCGAAACACACAGCACTCGGGCACAGCTTCGCATTGCTTCGATGCGCTTCAGGAACGAACGCAGCACCCAGGGTTTATAGGGGACATCGACGATCCCCTTCATGAACAGCAGCGGGATGATATCAAAGCACGTGACCACCGTCCGGTCCGGGTCAACAGCACCGACAAGTGTTGCGTGGCTGTGATCGAGGATGTGGTAAATGTCAGCATCGACATTGCGGATGGCCCGTGGATACTTGATCCAACGTCCATAGATGCTTGCAAGCCTCTGCTGAGATGCATTTGGCAAACATGTCATCCACGGTTCTACTCCGGAGCACTGGAGGACATCTAGATTCCAATGCGCCCCAAGGTGATGAGGTAGCCGCTCGAGAAACCCCTTACGGAAGCGGGACATACTCACACTTGGAAATTCATCCACGTTTGGGAGGATGACAAGCTTTGAAACAGATGCCCTGGATGACATCAGCCAGCCACATCCGCATAGTGTTTCAGATACGCTGCTCCGATGTTTTCCCATGTCAATGGTAACGCACATTGCTGGGCGGCATCCCGGCGGGCTGGAAGCAAGTCGATACGCCCCGAGACTTCCTGCAAGGCAGCTGCCAGTTCAGTGACAGACTCAGTGTTATCAATGACAACACCTGCATCCAGACCAACAGCTTCTGCTCCACCTGTGGTTTTAGCCGTAATTACCGGGAGGCCACTGGCAAGCGCTTCGACTAGAACAAGCGCACAGGCTTCATAACGCGATGCAAATACAAAGCAATCCGATGCCCGCATCAATTTCGCAAGGTCCGTCCGAAAGTCAAGAAAGTGCACACGGTTTGAGATGCCAAGCTCTTTTGCAAGAGCGGGCCAAGGACTACCCGCAACCCGTCCTGCAACCGCCAAGTGGACATTTGGAACCGTTATGAGAGCCTTCAGGACAGTGTCCAGATTTTTTCGCCCCGTACGGATATCTCCAGCAAACAATGCGAGAAATACTCCATTGGGTAGACCAAGCAACGTACGGTCTTCCTGCCCCGGATAAAATTCTGTGGGATCAACACCATTCAGAACAACGCCGACCTTGCTCTCAGGGATACCGCAGAGTGTCGTCAGTTCATGTCGAATCGTCGAGGATGCTCCTATTACCCGGCGTGCAGATCGGAAAGCTTTACGCTCGCCCCATGCATTAAGTGTTGTATAGAGGCGCTGATACAGGGCATATGGCCGGGATGTCATCCGACTTGGATGCATGCTGTGGCGAAGCCAAGCCGTATGGACAAATTGGGCAGTGTTAATGTGGTGTTCACCATCGAGTGTCCACCCATAGCCGTGGATGACATCGTAGCT
>CAIRTT010000645.1 GCA_903881535.1 uncultured Armatimonadota bacterium | reverse complement strand
CCGCCGGCAATGGATTCCGAACATACTCCCAGCTCAGATCAGCATCATCTGGGTTGAGCTCAAGCTTTCCAGTAGCCGCTGCGATTGCAACACTTGGCTGGCGCCACCTCGATGTGTCATCCCCAAGGAC
The DNA here is from genome assembly GCA_903881535.1 of uncultured Armatimonadota bacterium. GTDB lineage: Bacteria > Armatimonadota > Armatimonadia > Armatimonadales > Armatimonadaceae > CAIRTT01. The sequence goes on along the minus strand of CAIRTT010000645.1, from coordinate 1,760 downwards.
CGACTTTCCACCACGCGACAAAACACTCAACAGATCCCACGCCTCAACCGGATGCAGCTGCACAGGCGTCGCCGTGGCCAGCAACATACTCGATGCCCTTGGTGACAAGTGGTGCAAAAACTTCAGCAAGTTGTTCGGCTGCGGAGTTTCATCAATCTCAAATGCTTCTGCATCGGATTTTGGGATGTTCTTACGCCGTGCCCGGTGGCTTTCGTCCACAATCACACACGCATAGTTCTTCGATAGGAGGTGGTCCCGATAAGACTGTGCTCCATTCACAATAATGCCGTGCGACACCAATGCCAGCTTGCGCGGACACTTGGAGAAATCCCGGTACGGACGGTCTTCATCCGGGTCGGCTTCATCAATCCACGCCCGGCCGTTCCAGCGTGCGCTTGGAATGCCGAGCAAAGTCAACAGCTCTTCCTGCCACTGCTTCAAGAGCGGCGTTGGCGCCAGCACCAAAACAGGAAGGTCATCCTTGGAGTCGAGAGCAATCAAAAGCGCCGACAATGCCAGCTGGACTGTCTTGCCAAGACCAACCTGGTCCGCCAACACCAGCCGCGCGCCACCTTGCCGATGACGCTCAAGAGCTAGGCGACAAAAGTACTTTTGATGTGGCCAAAGCCCTTGTTCCTTACGATAAAGCGGAGACTCAACGGTAGCTGCACCGATTTGTACATCGAGGTCTGGCTCTCGTTTCCACGTCTCGCGGGGAATCTCACGCCGGTGAATGATGCGCTCGAGGTCACTCCTAAGAAACTGCCAATCCGTGATATCAACAGCCTTTGTGTGCGTCCAAAGCGCATTGAACTCTTCCTGCACCCACGAAACAGCCGCCGGATCGTCATCCTCCCAGAGGAGCTCATAGTTCTTCATCCAGGCGGCGTACGACTCGTTGACACTGCCCATAAAGGCGATATCAGACCGTGTCCCCCCGTACCGAATCACTCCCGCTTTTCCATGGATGAGGCCAAAAACTTCATCAGGAAGCACCTTGATTCTAATACGGCCAGAATTCAATGCCGTGAGCAGCGCCTCGTAACGCTGCAACTTTGCAGGTGGTGTATTCTCCGGAAGTGCCGAGCACCAGTCGGTTCTGAGTAGTGAAAACGCATTGGCAACCGTGATGACATCATCCGGGCACAGGTCGGAGTTGCACACAATGCGTACATCGCCTTTGACCTGCAAGAGTGCTTCACCAGCCACTTCGAACAAGCTTGTGCGGAAGTAGCCGGCGATGCGGTCATAGCTGGTGGAATCCTTGAGGTTTGCCACCAGCATTTCCTGACCAAGGTTTGTCCCGCGACTGGAATAGCGCTTGATCACAGTCTTATGCCGTATCGTTACGCAGTCGACCGGCAAGCAACCGTGCGGATGTGGAATCGTTTTCCCACTGCTCCATGCCATCGAAAGCGGAGAGACAGCTAATCCACTCAAGGATGCCTATCAGCTTGGAACGGCGGCTCCAGTACAGACTGCCAAGGTAGTCCTTGAGATAGGTTCTGCCAAGCTCAGTGTCTGAGTTGTTTTCACTCACTTCGCGAACCGCAAAGAGCAAGTGGCGTACATCCGTGGATGCAAACTCGTGCGGTCCCGTTTTCTCCTTCGTGATAGCCCGCTGTGCATCCGCACTTTCAAGGGTTACTGTGCCAAAGTCCTTTGGTGTACGAACCCGGGCACCGTTTGCTTTATCACTCAGCAGCAGTGGCTTGATGTCCTTGAGTCCAAAGCCTCGTGCCAGCTCTTGATACATTCCT
>CAIRTT010000644.1 GCA_903881535.1 uncultured Armatimonadota bacterium | reverse complement strand
TGCTGATAAGCCGGACTAAAACGACACGGGAATGCCGTCATAAGGAGGACACCTGCAGCATCTGCAGCATTAATCATGCGAAGCGCTGCCTCAGGCGTTGTCGCCAGCGGCTTCTCACAAAGCACGTGCTTGCCAGCCTTGAGTGCTTCCAAGGCAAACATCTCATGGTGGATGTTTTCACTGCAAATGATGGCCGCATCGGATGCGCCAAGTGCTGTATCAAGGGCCGGGAATACAGGGATTCCGTAGCGGGTTCCCGCGGCCTCAGCGCGTGCATGGTCGTTGTCATACACACCGACGATACGGGCATCGGAGACGGTGCTCAGCTCGTGGATATACGCATCGGCGTGCAGGTGGGCGGATGAAAGTAGAACGATGTTTTTCACAGAGTGACCACCTTTCGGGTGCGGGATGATTCCAGCGCAGCAGCGGCTACAGCGATTGCCGCACGGCCATCGGCGCCGGTTACCGCAAGTGGAGTCCCTTCGACAATCGACTTTGCAAATGCCGCAATTTGCTTGTTGTATGGCTCATCGGCATCTGCAAGGGGAGACATCGCTTCCTGCTTTTCGGCCGTCGAGATGAACAACGTCGCGTTGTTTCGCGAGTCGTGGGTCAGCAAGCCGCCATCCCCCGCGATTTCAAATGCGTTGTACGAAACCACTGGATCCGCCCAGCAGGCTTCCATATGCGAGATGACACCGCTCTTGTGGCGCAACGTTACGAGCGCAAAGTCCTGCTTGCTGTCCTCGCCAAGGGATTCGGTTAGTGAGCGGGCATAGACGCGCTCTACAGGACCAAAGAGCCAAAGCAACCAGTCAATCTCGTGGATACCGACATCGTAAATGGCTCCGCCAGACTTGTTGACATCGTGGAACCACGTGCCCCAAAGCGGGAAAATTCCTCCGCGGCGGCACCGGACAACAGCAGGCGTTCCAACCGCGCCGGCATCGACGGCACGCTTAGCATTCTCATACTCAGGGAAGAAGCGGACAACCTGCCCAATGGTGAGCAGCTTGCCGGATGCCGCTGCGGCAGCCTCGATTGTGTGACAATCTTCGACCGTAAGGGCCATCGGCTTTTCGAGGAGCAAATGCTTGCCGGATTCCAAAACCTTGACAGCCGTATCTGTATGAAAGCACGTAGGAATACAGACGCTGACGACATCCACATCGGATGCAAGCACAGAATCAATACTGGCTGTCGCCGCCGCATGGAACTCCGTTGCCAGCTTGTTTGCGGCATCCAGGTTGAAGTCACAGATGGTGGTTACAGTCGCATAGGGCACATGCGTCCATGAGCGGGCATGCTGCTGCCCCATCACACCGGCGCCGATAATTGCTACCTTTAAGGTCGGTCCATTCATGCCGATGATTGTATCTGCCGAACGCTGGCGGCGATATACTACGCGCAAAGTTCAACGCTGCGAAATGCTGCACTCCCATCACAAGACTTGTGCGGGTTATGTCGACACCGCAGCGCTTCAGGAGCGGTGACATCAATGCAGCTATCCCCTTCCGGTCCCATTAAAGTCCTGGTCATCCACGGCCCAAACCTGAACCTATTAGGCACGCGTGAACCGGACGTCTACGGCTCCGTCACCTTTTATGAGCTCAATGAGCTCATCGTGCAGGAAGGCAAGCGGATTGGCTGTGAGGTCAGGATTGAGCAGAGCAACCACGAGGGTGTTCTGATCGACCAAATTCATGATGCGCGTGACTGGGCGGATGCCATTGTCATCAATGCGGGAGCCTATACGCATACGAGCATCGCAATCGCAGATGCATTACGAGCCGTTCGCCTCCCGACGATTGAAGTCCATCTGAGCAATGTCCATTCCCGTGAGTCCTATCGGCATGTGTCCTACCTGGCATCCGCTGTTACTGGCCAGATATCCGGATTCGGCCCGCATTCGTATCTTTTGGCGATCAGTGCCGCGAAGCGCCTTGTGGATGAAGGCCGCTTCTAAGCCCACTTTTCTGTACCGGCTTGGTACATCGTTTCAACAAAATCTAACCTTGGAGTAATCACTATGTCGTTCCGTTTTTCCCGCCGCGTTGATGGTGTCCGTGACTGGTTGGCATCCCAAACCGATGCAAAGGCAGTCCTCATTACCAATCTCGAGCACGTCAAGTACATCACCGGCTTCACTGGCTCAAATGGCATCGCGCTAATTTCAAAGGATTTTGCAGTCTTTATCACCGATGGTCGCTACCTCCTGCAAGCAAGCGTTGAAGTGACGGGATTCGAAACCCGGATTGTCGGCCAGGCGATTTTGCTGCTCGAAGCTGCGCGTGTCTTGACCATAAAGGGCTTCACAGGCGGTCTTGCGATCGAGTCGAACACCCTGTCGGTTGATGCGTGGAACACCCTCATTGGCGGACTTCCATCCGCGATCAACCTAGTTCCGGCAAGCGGCATCGTCGAACCAATCAAAGCAATCAAAGAGCCTCAGGAAATCGATGCCATCCGACGTGCATGTGCATTGGTGGATGAAGCATGTACCCACATCACCGAGATTGTCAAAACCGGGATGACCGAAGCAGAGCTCGCTTGGCGTATCGAGGTCTACGTCCGTGAGCGCGGTGCGGTCCGAATGGGCTTTGACAGCATCATCGGATCTGGACCAAACGCAGCCATCATCCACGGGCGTGCTGGAAACCGCGGCTTCGGTTCGAGTGGTGAGCCTGAGTTCTTGTTGTGCGACTTTGGCTGCGAAATCGATGGCTATAACTCCGACATCACCCGCACCTTTGTTGTGGGCGGCGAACCAACGGAACGGATGCAACACATCTTCAAAACGGTTCACCAAGCGCAGGATGCTGCATGTAATGCAATCAAGCCGGGAGTTGCAGGAAGGGACATCGATGCCCTTGCACGTGGCATTCTGGATGATGCCGGCTACGGAAATATGCCGCACAACTTGGGACATGGACTGGGTCGCCTGGTCCACGATGCAGCGGGCCTGCTTTCGCCATCATCGAGGCTCTCCCTCCACGAAAACGTTGTGCTGACCGTGGAACCCGGCATCTATATTGAGGGTTATGGCGCAGTGCGTATCGAGGATGATGTCCTTGTCACCGCCACTGGCTTTGAGCGCCTGACACAGTACACGCGCGACTTGGTCGTTATTGGAGGCTGACATGTCAATGCTGGATTCGCTCTACACGGTGGATGACAGTGCCATTGCGTCCTATCAGGAAAACGGCTGGGTCAGGCTAAATGGCGTGCTGCCAGAGCCTCAGCTAGCTCCGCATCGGGATGCGATTATCGGCCACACCATGGGCTTTGCGGAGAGCCGTGGC
>CAIRTT010000643.1 GCA_903881535.1 uncultured Armatimonadota bacterium | reverse complement strand
TTGTTGAGCTGGTGCGCGGGGCGATTCGTGGCGGGGATCCGCTACATGTTCAGGGGCTTGAGGCGCACATGGATGGCGCGGGCTGGCTTCTCGAGCAGCTCTGGGTGCATTCGGACACCTTTGGCAAGCTAGGGCGCCCGCTGCACTGGTCGGAGATCACCGTGAACAGCAACCATCTTGGGGCGAAGGGCCCTCAGGGAGATGTCAGCACACGTAGTGGTGAGGCGCGTCAGGCAGAGTATGCGGATGCGATGTACCGCTTGCTGTTCTCACATCCGAATGTGGATGCGATTTGCTGGTGGAACCTTGTGGATGGCGACTGGGGCGGCAATCCGGGCGGTTTGGTCCGTCGTGATCTTACGCCAAAGCCTTCCTACGATGTCATCCGCAAGCTGATTCACGAGGAATGGAATTCGACGATGAGTATGCGTACCGACCACCGTGGGGAGGTTGCGGCGCGCGTGTTCGCTGGAGCCTATGACGTTTCAGTCGAAGGCGCAGGAGGAAGCACTCAAAATGTCGCAGTGGATGTCACAGCGGGCAAGGCAACCCGTCGCGTTGAAGTGACCCTCTAACGTCAATCTGGCTGGATTTGGCGTGCTTTCCTTATCACAAAGAAGGTGTGGTACGGAAAGAGTGCGTGGCGGAAGTGTTTCGTTACGCTTCCGCTGGATGCATTGAAGGCTGCAAGCACTGTGTGGAGCGGCGTTTCCTGTTTGCCAAGCTCCCAGTGATGCTGACCATCAAATGTATGCTGGCGCGCAGGTTTGAGGGGATGCCATTCAATTCCAATATGCTTGGGCACATACCGATAGATGCCTCGCATAAAGGTAAAGCCAAAGTGCGGGCGGGCATCCGGGATTGAGATGACTGCATGCGTTCGACAAACGCGTAGCAGCTCATTCGTGCACTTGGTCAGCTCGGAAAATGGCAGGTGTTCCAGCACCTGACAACACAGAGCGATATCGGCATGGTTGTCGGGCAGCAGAATGTTTTCCACGCCGCAGACAACATCCGGGTTTAGGGATGCATCAAAGTCAACCGTTGTCACATCGATGCCGCGCATCCGGAGGAGCTCAGGAACCACCTGACTGCCACATCCGACCTCGATTACACTGTGGCCACCCAACTCGGACACAAGGCTTATCTGCTCCACGTAGCTGTAGAGCCTTTCGCGTTGTTCGTATGTTGCGGCTTGGTAGTGGGATGTATCGACTTGAACGGGCATGCCACCCGAAAGTGCTGATGTTGACATAATCATTTACATCGGCAACTTACATGCCACTGGCGGATTTACATGCCGCCCATGGTTCCGCCCATCGTTTGGCCGCCCATTGCTTGACCCGGTTGTGGTTCTGCTTCCCATACTGGACGCGCTGCGCAAAGTGGATCGATGCCACGCAGCAGCATCCCTTGGCCACGGCTTTCGTGTGTCCGGATCGTTGGTGGGTCTGTTGGATCCCGCATTTGGATAAGCAACGTTGTGCGTGCTTCATCAGATGTATTGATGCCACTCCCATGGATGGTGAGGTAAGAGAAAAATAGGACATCTCCTGCATCCGCCGGGCACGGGGTTGCCGTTTCTACCGAATATTCATCCGGGTCTAGGTGCCAGCCTCCATCCCCGATGTGCGGCAGCATCCCGAGCTTATTTGATCCTGGAACCACACGGATGCAGCCTTTCTCGATGGGCGCGGCGTCAAAGTGGACGATGGCGGCGATCATCGAGTGGTTGTCATGAGGGAAATAAGGGGCATCCTGATGCATCGGGAACGGGGAGCCCTTCTCCGCCGGTTTGATGAACATTTTGCAGTGGTGGAGCTGGACATTCGGGCTGCCGATACAGTCAGCGGCGCAGCTCGTGACGCGGTCATCCAGAAGTAACTGGGCAAGCTTGGCGGACTGGAATTGCACATCGTGGCAGTGGCGCAGCTGTGTTACGCCGCGGGTCCCAGCACTTCCCCAGGTGGGGTCTTCGATGCCCCGGATGTCGGCGAGACGGGTTGCCAGGCTGTGACACTCTTCACGGTACGTGGAGGCTTCACTTGGGCTGAGGAGCCCCTTTACGAGCACGTAGCCATTTGTGGCGAAGAATAGCTTTTGGTCATCCGTCAACATCGTCGTAAACCTCACGTTACCCGGCAGGGAGTTAGGACAGTTTAACGCGGAGTGCGCCGCGATTGCTTGTGTGATGTTTTGCGAAACCATCATGAGGAGGCGCTCCACCTTTGCGTTGATTAACGGAACAGCAATATGTCTGTAGTTCAACTATTTATGGAATTGCATTTATTTAGTGTGAAAAGTCCATTTTTCGGCTATTAACGTACTTGAGAGCCTTATACTTAGTGTTTGCGATGTCCGGGTGAAGTCACATAATGTGATTGTCTGGAGGCTCGCCTCGTTGACTTATTCTCATGCCTTTCCAATATCAGCGAAAACCGCGCGTTCTACTCATCAGTCACTCCTGCCGCAAGGCAGTTGAGGGGCATCCGCGCGCCGCTGCCCTTCATGCCCTCGGTACCGTTGACCTAAAGGTCATCACCCCACGAACCTGGCGCTTCTACGGCAAGTGGACCGGCATCGAACATCCACATCCATCGCTGTTCCAGATGACTGATCACGCTGTTGTCTTCCCCTGGCTTCCGGGAATCGGATCCCACATGCACACCTATGTGGGCCTGCGGCATATCCTGAATGGCTTTCAACCCGATGTCGTGGACATTTGGGAAGAGCCTTGGGCACTGGTGAGTGCGCACGCAACCCAGCTGATCCGCAAGGAGTTTCCCAAGACGAAGATCTTGCTTGAGACAGAGCAAAACCTCTACAAAAAGCTGCCACCGCCATTTTCCAATTTCTGGGATTATGCGTGCCGCGAAGCCGATTATCTGGTTGGACGAAGTGAAGAAGCATTGGATGTTTCTAAGGCCTATGGCTACCGTGGGGAGGCAGCCGTGCTCCCCAATGGTGTGGACACATCGCAGTTCCATCCGCGAAACCGCGCCATCAGTCGCGTCCGCTTTGGTATTCCGGATGAACGCTTTATTGTGGGTTACGCCGGGCGATTCGTTGAAGAAAAGGGTCTGATGGACCTCTTGAACGCCGTCGCTAAGTCTGAACAAAGAGTCCACTGTTGGCTGGTTGGGGGCGGTCCGCAAAAGGATGCCCTCGCAGCGCGTGCTGCTCAAAATGACCTTGTTGGGCGCGTACATTTCCTGCCCAACCAAGACCACACGGCGCTCGCCGAGATCATGAGTGCCTTTGATGTCTTTGCGCTTCCAAGCCGCACCGTTGGTAACTGGAAAGAGCAGTTCGGCCGCGTCATCGCAGAAGCCGGCGCTGCAGGCATCGCAGTAATTGGGTCCGATTCAGGCGCCATCCCGGATGTTATCGGGGATGCAGGGATTGTCTTTCCGGAAGGCGATGAAACGGCGATCGCGGATGCAATCCGAACGCTGCTCGAACAACCCGCGCTGCGCGCAGAATACGGTGCCAATGGCCGCCGCCGCGCAGAAGAGCTCTTTTCGTGGCAACCGGTCGCCACGCAGTACAGTGACTTGCTGCTCTATCTTGCTGGACTCAAAGAGCGTCCAGATTTCACACAAAACGTAACCTAGGGCGCTAGATTTTGAGGTATCGCTGGAGGCTCATCAGCGAACCAACCATCCCCAACAGGACACCCATACCGATAATCGCGCCACCGACAGGAAGCGGTGGGATCTTTGCCGCGTACATCACGATGATGGGAATCGGTTCGGTGAGCTTCCTGACATAAAACCCGGCGCAATAGAGAATCAGGCTGGCTACTGTTCCGCCAGCAAGTCCGTGAATCATCCCCTCCAGCACCAATGGGAGGCGGATAAAGCCTGCTGTTGCACCAACAATACGCATGATGTGGACTTCACGACGCCGAGCGTGGACACTCAACCGGATGGTATTCATCACGACCAAGAGCGCTCCACCACCGAGAAGAAAGCCTCCGATGATGCCTAGGTTTCGTAGAAAGTCACCAATCCGCACAACGGTACGCAGCTCATCTTCGGGGACATCCACGCTTTCAACCTCGCCGTGCCAGGACTTTGCCTGAGATGCGACATCGGCTGCGGACTTTGGATCGTCAAGCTTTACCAAGAGTGTGTGGGGGAACAGATTCGGGATACCGGTCGTGTCAATCGGCATCGCCTTCATTTGGGTGTTGAACGAGTCTTCACGGCTGATGTAGATCACCTGTTTGACACCGCGGATATCGAGGAGCTTGCGTTTGATGGGACCAAGATCAGACTGTGGGATATCGGCCCGGCAAAACACACGGACTTCAAAAGCATCCACCGTCTTCTGCGCTAGGTGCCTCACCTGCCAAGCGGCGATGAAGAACGAACCACAGAGGCTTAAGGCAACGGCAAGGCTTGAAATGGCGGCGGCAGTCATGATGCCATGACGCATCAGGTTGACATAGGCCTCGCGAATTAGAAACGGGATAGACCGGATCACTTTGTTTCCTCCAGGTCATCCACGCCGTACGAGCCCACCGCATCATCCCGGATGATACGCCCACCCGAAAGCGCCACAACACGTTTCTGCAATCTGTCGACGGCGGATTTGTCGTGGGTCGCGACCACGACGGTTGTCCCACGCGCAGCCGTTTCTGCGAGGAGATCCATGATCTCGGCGCCCGTTTTGGGGTCCAGGCTACCCGTAGGCTCATCGGCGACGAGGAGTGGCGGGTCGTTGATCAATGCCCGCGCGATGGCGACGCGTTGCTGCTCGCCTCCCGAAAGCTCATTTGGGTAGGCATCTGCGCGATGTAGCATCCCGACACGCTCGAGGACTTCCGGCAAGCGCTTCCGCGTCTCCCGGCGGCTTTGCCCGATGACGTGACAGGCGAAAGCAACATTTTCCCAAACGGTGCGGCGTGGCAGGAGGCCAAAGTCTTGAAGGATGATGCCCATTCTGCGGCGGACAAACGGTGTGTCACTTGACTTTGCGGTTGTCAGGTCGCGACCATTGACCCAGACACGGCCGCTGGTTGCATGCGCATCCATGTAGAGCAACTTTAGGATGGTGGATTTACCAGCGCCCGTTGCTCCGACGAGAAAGACAAAATCGCCGTGGGGAATCATCAGGTCGATGTCAGCGAGTGCCTTCACTCCATTTGTGTATTGAACGCTAACATTGCTAAGAGCGATGATCGGTTCTGACACGGAGGCTCTTATCTGAGTGCCAAGAGCAGGTGCTGCAAGGATGGATGCGGGATCGGGCGGCGGGGGTGGAACAAGCTCCGGACCGGTGTGATCGATGCCAGTAGCAACCGCTGCAACCACGGGTGCCGGGGCTGCAAGGATGGATGCGGGATTGGGTGGAGCCGGTGCTACGAGCTCAGGCCCGGTGTGGTCGATGTTGACATCCTGCGATTTGACTGTTGGAGTGTTGGTCGTAGTGGTCTCTTCAACGAGGCCAAACCCGGATGACGGAACAGCTCGAACGACCCCTGGATGCTCATCCGTCAATGCAACAAGGCTTGCGCTGGGCACAGTGCCAGAGACGGTTTGAGGTTGATCTGAAGGTGGCGATGCAGGCATCGGGTTTGAGGTCGGGGTGGTATCAGGTTCGGTCATCATTAGGAAGTCAGTACGGGAAGTTCCAACGGTTGCCGCACCAAGCTTGGTGAGGCTGCTTCCATTAGTACATCCAAAGCATCAACAATATTCCCCGCGATTCCATCATTCGTCAATGCATTAAGAGAAACGTTAACCACATTCCCAATAAGGGCCTTTGGAGCCGTGCATGTCACCCGTATATAGTTTGTGGTGAAGCCTGACAAAGTTCCAGCCGTACCTTCCGAGTTTTCGAGGAGAACCGGCATCGTCCGCCCGATGTACTTCGCCGCAAAGCTCCGCGTAGATGCATCCACAACCGCTTGTAGCTCCGCGTGCCGACGCTTCTTTGTTGCATCATCAACATCATCCACCATATCAGCCGCTTTCGTTCTGGGCCGCGGCGAGTAGCGGAAAACATGTGTCTTTTGAAAGCCAACGCGCTGCGCAAAAGCCAGTGTGTTTTGGTGAAATGCTTCGGTTTCACCGGGATAGCCGACGATGAGGTCTGTCGTAATCGCGACATCCGGGATGCGCTGACGCAGCTTCGCCACCAGCTCCTCGTAAAACGCCGTCGTGTATGGGCGGTTCATGGCTTTGAGGATGGTGTCATCGCCCGATTGACACGACAAGTGGAGGTGTGGACAGAGGCCAGGCGTGGATGCGTAGGCATCGATGACGGAGTCGATCACCTCAATCGGTTGGATGCTTGAGAGGCGAACACGGTCGATGCCAGGCTGCGCTGCAACGCCCCGGAGGACATCCGCAAGCACTTCACCACCGCTCCCCGAGTCCGGACCATAGGCGCCGACACATACACCAGTGACGACTACCTCCCGGCAACCGGAGACACCAAAGTCACGTGCTTCTGAAATAACATCAGTGAACGAGCGGCTTTCCAGAACTTTACGCGTGTAAGGAATTTGGCAGAAGCCACAAAAGTGCTCACAGCCATCCTGAATTTTTAGGGTTGCTCGCGTGCGCTTACCACGCGGCGGGAGCGTTGCCGGGCTGGATGACAGCATATCGAGGTCGGGCAGCTGCGCGGCGACCAGTGCATAGGCATCCATTTTTCGGTCATTCGGAATCAGGAGCGTCGCGCCTTCGACCCAGCCACCATCATCGATGACCTGTTGTGAGTGGCATCCCGTCATGGCGACGACTGCCGCCGGATTGCTGCGTTGCGCTCGCCGCGCGAGGTAACGACTTTTCTTATCTGCGGCGTTTGTGACGGAGCAGGAGTTGATAACGTAAATGTCCGCCGGGCTGTCAAAGTCTACGAGGGTGAAGCCGGCCCGCAGGAAGTCCTCAGCGATTTTCTCGGTCTCGTATTGGTTTACCTTGCAGCCAAGCGTTGTCAAAGCAGCGACAGGCATGCGAAAAGTCTACCATGTGGGAATTGTTCTCAAGGTGACCATGCATCTACAGGAATGATTCTACGAATCACGTCTCGTGAAAATGCAAGACAATCAGATTTGGCGTAAAACGCTGGCATGTCGACAATGCACCTCACCCACTCCGGCCCAATCCGCTGGGGTATCCTCGGCCCTGGTTCCATCGCCCATAAGCTCACCAAGAGCGTGCAGGCTCAGCCAGAGACTCACGCCGTACAAGCCGTAGGCTCGCGTGACAAGACCAAGGCGCAGGCCTTCGCCGACCAATACGGTATCCCAAACGCGCACGGCTCGTATGAGGCCCTGTGTGCAGACCCAGATGTGGATGTTATTTACGTTGCAACCCCACATCCACTGCATAAAGAGCATTGTTTGCTTGCGATTGCACATGGCAAGCACGTGCTGTGCGAGAAGCCATTTACAATCAATGCGGTGGAGCTGCAGGAAGTCGTGGATGCTGCGCGTGCAAAGGGTGTTTTCATGATGGAAGCGATGTGGTCCCGCTTCTTCCCACTGATGCACAAGCTTCGCGAACTGCTCGACACGAAGGCGATTGGCGATGTCCGGATGGTTTATGCAGACTTCGGATTTAGCGCAACGTTCAATCCGGAGAGCCGGTTGTTTGACCCGGCGCTCGGCGGCGGTGCGCTCCTGGATGTCGGCGTTTACGCAGTAAGCTTTACATCCTTTGTTCTTGGTGAGCCTGTCCGTGTCGAGAGCATGATGACACCTGCGCCAACCGGCGTGGATGCACAAGCGGCTTGTATCCTCGGCTACGAAGGTGGCGAGCTTGCGCTGGTCTCGACGGCTGTGACGACGAATACACCTTGGGAAGCTACCATCCTTGGGACAAATGGAAAGATTCGCTTGCATGCGAGCGCCTGGCATCCAACCAAGATGACGGTATCGATTACCGGCCAGCCGGATGATCTTCAGGAATTCGATGCCCACGAGACTGGCTTTTACTACGAAGTCGAGGAAGTTGGGAATTGTCTGCGAGCTGGAAAGCTTGAGAGCGACATTCTTTCCTTGGATGAATCGCTTGGCATCATGCGTACGCTTGACCGTATCCGCGCACCATGGGGATTTAAGTACCCAACCGAAGCGTAAAGGTCGCAAGACACGAAGAAACCCCGCCTGTGTTGCACAGCGCGGGGTTTAGTTTATTTATCGACTACTTAGAGTCGGTTGGAGACTCTACATCCGCCGAAACATCTGGCGAGACGCTGTCATCGTTAACATCGGTGTTTGTGGTCTCGTCAGGTTCCGGATCGAGCGGTTCTGCTGTGTCATCCGTTTGAGATGCCACATCGTTATCCACGTCGACCGCATTTCTACGCAGCTCGTCCATGCGCAGACGGAGGATTGCCGCAAGGCCATCCGGGTCATCCGTGCCGACCCAAACCTTACGCCCACTGGCAAACGTAACCTCGATGGCATCGTTGCCGCTGACATTGAACAACCATGCATCCCCAACCCAGCGGATGCCGTAGCCCGCGTACCACGGCACGCTGCGCTCTGTGATCTGGGTGATTTCACTCAGTGGGAAACGGAAGGCAAGCAAGCCAATGCCGTAACGCACGGTCAAGGTCGACTCCGTGACAATGGTTGTGAGCTGATAGAACGCCAGCTGCAATGCAGCAATCATCAGGAAAATGCTCTGAAATTCGCCTCTATCGCCCGGAGAAAGCGCAGCGACAAATGCAAACCACACTGCCATCGCAGTCAGAGCAAACACAGTGAACCAGCCAAATTGACGATGAATGTACATAGGACCTAACGGTTAACCTTCGCTATCAGCCTACCCTGTCATTCTGACTTGTCAACCAGCAACAATCTCAACATTTGCGCGGGGAACCGTTACGATTTCACCTGTGGTGTTGAGCTTCGCCTCAAGGACCCGGACTTCGGCTCCGGAACCAACAACGACGAGGTGATGTGGAAGTGCGGTGACCGTGGCCAGAAGTCCAAAGTAGGGCTCCCGGATGATACGAATGTTCGTGCCAGGCTCGAGTGAAAAGCTTGGGACAACTTCATCGGCAGCGTTGCCGCCTGCATTTTCAGTGTCATCTGCGACGATGACTTCTGGGCGGATAACGCCTGCACGGATTTGTGTTGCACCACAGATACTTGCTGTTTTGCCGGTGAGCGATTTGAGCAAGCTGAAGGTCCGACCCGCCATCGCAATCGTGCCAAAGCCTTCTGTTAGCACAAGCGAGAGCGGGATGTCTTCATGTCCAGTGATTGCGACGCCGATGTCGTAGCCGAGGTAATCGATAAGGTCTTTGTCGATGATGCCGCCTACGACAATGCCGGTAACGCCAAGCTCATGTGCTTTTCGCAGCGCATCCCCGCTCAGGTTTGAACCACCTACAATAATCTTGCCCGCATGTGCGGCAGTAATCATATCTGCGGTGATGGGGTCATCCGGCCCGGCGGTAATCATCATGATCTGGCCACGGCGCTCACCGCCGATACCGAAAATTCCCTGAATGAGCGCGCCATGGGCTTCGATGACAACGCCTTCGCATTCGAGGACTTCGATGATTTTCCCTGGGATATACGCATCCACTTCAATCGGAGTTGCCGCTTCTCGAATGCCCACATTTCCAGTGATGTTCGAGATGAGCTCAACGGTGCCGGTTGTTGTCGACTTACACTCTGACTTGAAAAATCCCCACATGCCCTTGGTGACGGCAACAATATCGCCACGATTGACCTTGTCACCGACCTTGACGGTTAGGAGCGCTGGGACTTCGCTTGGTTCGATACCGAGCTTGCTGGCAACCTTAATGGGCTGCATGATGCCCGGGAGCTCTGCCCTAGCCACCTTGTCGGATGGGGTCACCCATGTGCCGATGGTCGAGAGAACTGTACCTTTGAGAGGCAAGCGACGTGTCTTAATTATGGTAGTCCGTGCACTGACGGTTAGTCCGGGTGTGTATGCGCCACTCATCTATTTCTTATGCCCCCATGCGAGGTGATAATACAGCAACGATTCGGTGAATCCTTCTACCTTAAAGTGGGCTTCCATGTCAGCCCGCAGCTGATTTTGTGTAAGGCGGATAAAGTAGATGCCACCGCCGTGGTGACCTTCCCGTTCGCTGAACAGCGATTGTGGGAAACCCCAGCGGTAAGCAGACATTGAAAACCGGCCGCCCGCCGCCTTGCTTTTGCAAACCCGTGCCATGTGCGCAATCGCACCGGCACGTGTCGCGACCGTCGGGATGTGCTCATAGACACCAAAGCTACCCACGCGGTCAAACACATCGGATGCCAACGGCAGCATCGACAAATCTGCCTGCACAAAGATAACTTTCTCCAGCTGCTGTGGACTGAGCTTGGTCTTCGCAACTCTCAGCGACTCACGGGAAAAGTCAACACAAACCATGGCGGAGCAGGCATCCACAAATGCCGGTGTCATCCGGCCAGTCCCACAGCCACCCTCGAGCATCACGTGTGCCGGCTGGAGGTCGAGGAACGAAAGCGTCTTTGGAACTTCGAAACTGGTGAAGAGCTTGAGGCCCATCATTTGGTCGTAGCTGCCCACCTGGGCATCCCGTGCCGCCATTTCACTGCGTTTTTCGCGTGCGGTGGCATCTTCAGGAGCCTCTGCTGTGCGCAAGGCATCCGGAAGCAGGTTCGGAATACCATCCACGACCTGATACGTACGTCCACAAGCCGTTTGGAGGGTTGCCTGTGTATCTGTTCCGTTCCAGCCTGTCAGCGGGTTTCCCGTCTCGGGACAGCGCAGCATATTGGCCAAATCTTGTCGATTCAAATGCTCATTCTCTTTCCATTTGGATGCATCTTTGCAGCGCTTGGGGATGGAGTATGTTAGCACACCGCCTGCGGCGACTGCATTGCGTCATTCCTACAGCTTGCCACCGACCAGGCGGTCAAATCGCGCTTCGTAAGCCGTAAAGGCATCCTCAATAGGCTTTTCGTAGTTGGTCCCGCTTGTGTCAAGAGCCATCAAATCTGCTGCACACTTCAGGGCAACCACTTTCAACGCAGCGCGGCGCTCGCGGACTTTCGCCAGCTTCTGTTCCAACGTCGAGCCGTTGGTTTGGCCGAGCTCCATGGTGATGTAGACATCTGATGTGTTCAAATATCGCTCCGTAAGCGAAAGGGCTTTTAGGAGGCTCGCTATTTTGACATCCTTTGATGTTTCAGGCGCAGTGGCGATTTTTGCATACGCAAACACGGCATGGGTTTCGGTCATCTCCGGGATAGCCTTGACTTTTCCAGGGAGGCCTTCTTCGACATCGATGAGCTTCGTCCATGTTGCCAATGCACCTGCGGTGTCCCCCGCAGCATCCTGTGCTTCCGCCAGGGCACGGATCACCTGTTGGTTGTTCCGGTCCCGCTCAGCAGCATTTCTATACGCATTTACACTGCCTGCAAGGTCACCCTTTGTCTCTAGGGCCTTGCCAAACATATACCAGCGCCGTGCGGTTGGCTCGCTGTTTACGGCAATTTCGGGATGCCCACCGGTCGCAGCGGTGGTTGGATTCAGTGGCCAGCCGGTGGCCCCGGATGCCATCACTAAACCGAGAAGGGATGCGATGCCAAAGGCTGGCGTGCCAAACCGTGACCGGCCAGCGGTGGCGAGGGAGCATCCAACCGCGACCCAGAGGAGGAGTGCATTCCCGGGGATGGCACTTTCAGAGTCGAGCAGCCCGCGTGCTGCGGCGACGATAATCACCGCGGGAAGTGCTGAGCTAAGGACATCGAATGGAGCATCCGTGGACTTTCTGGGCAGCCTGACTTGACCTGCAAGCGTCACTACTAGGATGAGGAGCAAGCCCATCAGGGCTGGGAAGCCACACTCGGATGCCAGCTGTAAGTAGCTGTTATGCGCCTGCCCCGTCCATTCGACCGTGGCATATTTTCCATAGATGTTGGCAAAGTTCCCAGGTCCATGCCCAGTGATGGGGCTTGCCTGAATCATTTGAATGGTGCCATTCCATGTCTCACTTCTAAACTGGCCAGAGTGTTCCTGCGTACTTCCACCTGCGGTTCGGGCGAGGATGGTCTTGCTTTGCATGGCCGCGCTGATGAGGAAGAGTCCGAGTCCGATGCCAATCCACTTAATGGGGACACGGATGCCATCCCGGATGAAGGCCACCAGCAGGGTCAGAAGGACGCCGCCGACACCGAGGGCGATGCCACCACGTGAGCCGGTTGCTACGAGGGCAGCACCCAGCATCCCGAGAGAGATAATTGCTGTGATCCGGCGCGGGGCTGCGGTGGCACCGAGCAGCTGTACAACAACAAATGGCAGTGCCGCTCCGATAAAGCCTGCCGCAAAGTTGGGTGAGAAAAAGGTGCCAACGCTGCGGTGGCCAGCATCCGGGGCACTGATCGCTTCGAGGAGGATGCTGCCTGCGGCTATGCTTGCCCCGAGCTGGATGATATCCACGATGCGCTGGCGTTGTTCCGGGACAAGCCACAGGCCTGCGGCGACGAGGCAGGCTGCGATGTGGGTGAGGATGTCAAGGGTCCCGGGGAGCATCGTGAAGAGGAACACCTGGGATGTGAGTCCTTTGGAGTGGATGAGCAGGGATGCGACGGCAGAGCCACCGTAGAGGACGAGCCCAAGCCAGGCGGCGCGGGCGGGCCAGGTTCCTTTGAGCAGACTTGGGATACCGGTAAGGGTTGCCGCAAGCAACATCAGAAAGCGAAGTGCATGTAATGCTGCATCTCCACCGAACTGCTCACCTGCCGGGTTTCCACCGATGAGTGGTGCCAGGAGCATAGCCAAGAGAAATACGATGGGTCCCAGCTTTGCGGTGAGGTTTGATTGTGTTTCTGATGTTGACATAGTGAATTTTCTTTTTAATCAGACACGAGCATTAGCGGTACCCAAACAGCAGCAGCATGATTTGTAGAGGCACAGGGCGCCAAGAGAAATACGACGGGTCCCAGCTTTGCGGTGAGGTTTGATTGTGTTTCTGATGTTGACATAGTGAATTTTATTTTTAATCAGACATGAGCATTAGCGGTACCCAAACAGCAGCAGCATGATTTGTAGAGTTACAGGGTGCCAAGAGAAATAAGACTGGTCCCAACTTGGCGGTGAGGTTTGATTGTGTTTCTGATGTTGACATAGAGGTGTATTTCTCTTTACTTGGACGGGTCTATCAGTGTTGAACGTACTAACAGGTGGCTAAACCGAGCGCTGCATAGCAATGAAGTCAGTTGGTTGATTTGATGTTGACATAAATCGCTACTCCGAGCTCGATGACCTTCGTTTTGAAAATGCCTGCCCTGTAATGACACGTTTGAGGATGCGGACGCTTGCACGCAGAATGGCCCAGGGAAGAACGAGTGAGCTGACCCAGCGAGGCGTTCTGGATGCAAAAAATTTCTGGTGCTTTCTCCAAAATCGCACCATCGCCCGGCTGTGCTCAACAATCATCCGCTCAGCGACCTGATCACTGGATCCGCCAATTTTATGCATCACTGAAATGACAGGCGCGTAGACAACCCGCCAGCCAGCCTCATGCACACGGAGGCTCCAGTCCATGTCTTCGCAGTACATGAAAAATGTCTTGTCATCCAGAGGGCCAACCTGTTCCAAACATTCCCGGCGCATCAACATCGCACAGCCACTGAGCCAGTCGACATCCAGTGGAGCTGCGTGGTCAAAATCACGCATCAGGTAATCGGCTGCTGGCTGGTTCTGTGGGAACAGCTTACCGATGTAGACATTTCGGAAGAGTCCTGCCTGCGGCGTTGGCCACCGACGACAGGAAAACTGCAGCGTTCCATCCGGGTTGATGACTTTTGGGCCGATAAGACCGGCATCCGGCGTCGCGTCGGCCCACGCCAGCAATGTATCTAAACCACCTTTGGGAAGCGTTGCATCTGAGTTCAACAGAAAAACGTAGTCGCAGCGGTTGTCGTCAAGAGCCGCATTGTTGCCACCGGAAAACCCGAGATTCGCACCCGTTTCACGAAGGTCCACACTTGGGAATTCACGACGAACCATGTCAGGGGAGCCATCCGAGCTGGCATTGTCCACAACAACGATCTCGATACGCTCCGGATACGCTGTGCTTGCTGGAAGACTTGCAAGGCAGGCGTGGAGGTCCCCTTTGGCATTCCAGCTGACGATGATCACTCGTACCGTGCTTTGCTTCATTGCGAAGCTATTCTATCGGTCGGAAACAGTGGGCTACGCGCTGGCCATACTGGTGTTCGTACCTGTCTTGTTCGCAGGCAGGCTTCGACCCAAAGCAGCACGGACATCAATGGTCTTAGTGGATGCGCTTTGTAATGCTTCATCCAAAAGCATGCAAAGGCACGCCGGCTTTCCCAAATGGCGTCTTTTTTGATACTGCGCGTCGTCCCGCCGTGGTCGTGCACAGCGACAGCATTCGGGATGTAGCGAAAATGCCAGCCGGCTTGACTTGCCCGGAGCGCCCAGTCGACATCGTTGAAATAAAGAGGAAATGCCTCATCCATTTCACCGATGGCATCCCATGCAGCACGGGGCACCAGCCAGCAGCTCGCCATCGGTTGGACGGCTGGCTGCTCCTGTTCGTAGTCAAACCAGCGCTGCTTCCAGCGGTCAAGGCCGGGAAACAGTCGCGCGAGCATCGACATTTCAAGAAACGTTGCCATTGGATCCGGCACGCCCGTTACTGCATGCTGTGTGCGGCCATCGGGCCAGACTAGACGAGGCGCAGCCAGGGACATTTGGTGGGTCTTGATGCAATTGACCAGTGTCTCGATTGCATTTGGTTCGACACGCGCATCGGGGTTCAGGAACAGCAACATCTCCCCTTTTGCGATACGTGCGGCTTGGTTACAGCCTGTGGCATAGCCGACATTTGTCGTGTTTTGGACCAGAGTGATGCCTTGGAACGCACTCCTGATGTCATCAATGGTGCCTGCGTGACTGGCATTATCAATGACAATGATTTCAAGATTGGCTGCGCTTATACTGGATAACAGGGCATTAACGCAGCTGCGGAGGTCATCCGGAGTGTTCCAGTGGACGATGCAGACCGAGATTTCCGGAGTCACTATGCTACCCTGGAGCGTGTTATCCCGGGCAGCGGCAGCTTAGTCATCCAGCTCCACAATGCCAGCTTCCCGGAGGACGCGCTCTGCCATAAAGACGGGGCACTTGGCCCGCACCGCGAGTGCGATGGCATCCGATGGACGTGCATCGAT